>NZ_JBSFJC010000117.1:0-25117 GCF_053597855.1 Kitasatospora sp. NPDC001225 | reverse complement strand
GTCGCATCAGGAGGCCGGGGAGGAGATCCACCGGCTGGTCGGCATGAACCGGGAGCAGTTCTGCCAGGTGGTGCTGCTGCCGCAGGGCGACTTCGCCCGCTTCCTCAAGGCCGACTCGGAGGAGCGCGGCAAGCTGCTGCGGCGGCTGTTCGACACCGAGCGGTTCCAGTACGTGGAGGCCTGGCTGGCCGAGCAGCGGCGCGGCCAGGAGGCCGCCGTCCAGGCCAGCCGACGGCGGCTGCGGGACCTCGCCAGCAAGGCCGAGCAGGCGGCCGGTCCGGACGCCGAGCCCGCCGCGGGCTGGGTGCCGGCCGAGGACGACGCCGCCGGCCTGGCCGCCGGGGTGCTGGGCTGGGCGGCGGTCCTGCGCAGCGGCGCGGCCGAGCAGCTCGCCGTCGCCGAGGCCGCCCTCGCGGGCGCCGGGGCGGCCCAGCGCGCCGCCCAGGAGCGGCGCGAGGCCGCCGAGGAGCTGGCCGGCCGCCAGCGCCGGCACCGGGAGGCAGTGGGCCTGGCCGAGCGGCTGGCCGGCTTCGAGCCCGCCGCGGCCGCGGACCGGCAGCGGCTGGCCGCCGCGCAGCAGGCCGTCGGGGTGGAGTCGGCGCTGCGGCTGCGGGAGAGCGCGGCCGAGGCGCTCGGTCGCGCCCGGCTGGCGGAGCACCGGCACCGCGAGGCGCTGGCCGGCTCCGGTGGCGAGGGCCGGGAGCTCGCCGGGGCGGACACCGCCGGGCTGGCCGAGGCCGAGCTGCGGCTGCGGGCCGAGGTGGTCCGGCTGGAGGCGGCCAGGGCGGAGGAGCGGCGCTGTGTCGAACTCGCCCGCGAGCAGCGCTCCCTGACGGAGGACCGGCGAGCCGCCGAGGAGCTGGCCGAGGAGGCCGAGGACTGGCTCGCCGAGTTCGAGGACGGGCTGGCCCGCCTAGAGCAGCAGCACACCGAGGCCCGGTCGGCGACCTCCCGGGTCGAGCAACTGGACGGGCAGCGCGCCGAGTTGACCGTCCGCCTGGGCGCGGCCCGGGAGCGCGACGGCCTGCGCGCCGAGATCGCCGCGGCGGAGCCCCGGGTGGTCGCCCTGCGCGCCGCCGCGCTGGACGCCCGCGAGCACAGCCTGGACCTGCGGGACCGCCGGCTCAGCGGCATGGCCGCCGAGCTGGCCGAGCAGCTGCGGGCGGGCCAGGCCTGCCGGGTCTGCGGCTCACCCGAGCATCCGGCGCCCGCCGAGGCCGCGCCCGGCAGCCAGGTCGGCGCCGAGGACGAGGAGCGGGCGCGCCGGGCGCAGGCCGCCGCCGAGCGGGTCTGGACGGAGGCCGACCAGGCGCTCACCGCGCTGCGGGTGCGCGAGGCCACCGCGTCCGGCGCGGCCGGGCCGGACGGTACGGAGGCGCTCGCGCAGGCCCTCGCCGGGCTGGAGCGCGAGCACCGCGAGGCGCGGCACGCGGCGGAGGCGCTCGGCCGGGTCGAGCAGGAGATCGCCCGGCTGTCGCAGGACCGTGCCCGCCGGGTCGACGAGCTGCACGAGGCCAAGGAGCGCGCGGCCGTCCTCTCCGACCGGCTGCTGGCACTCGACACCGAGCAGCGGGCGCTGACCGCCCGGGTGGCGGCCGCCCGGGGCGAGGCGGCCTCGGTCGCCGACCGGGCCACGGCCCTCACCCGGCTCACCGAGGCGGTCGCCGCGGCTGCGGTCGCCGCCCGGGCGTACGCGGAGGCGGCGGCCCGGCTCGGCGAGACCGAGGAGGAGCTGGGCAAGGCCGCCGCCGCGGCGGGCTTCCCGGACGCCGCGGCGGCGCTGGCGGTGCTGCTGCCGCGCGAGGAGCGCGAGCGGCTGGAGGCCCGGCTGGAGCGGCACCGCGCGGAGACCGCCGCCGTCCGCCGCGAGCTGGCGCTGCCGGAGCTGGCCGAGGCCGCGGTCCGTCCGCCGGTGGACCTGCCCGCCGTGGCGGCCGCGCTCGGCACCGCGACCGACCGGCTCGGCCGGGCGCACGCCGCCCACGCGGCCGCCCGCGAGCGCTGCGGGGCACTGGCCGCGATCGGGCGGCAGCTGACCGGGCTCGCCGCCGAACTGGCCCCGGCGCTGGACAGGTACGGGCGGATCAACCGGCTCGCCGCGCTCGCGGCCGGCACCTCGGCCGACAACCGGCTGCGGATGCGCCTGGAGTCGTACGTCCTGGCGGCCCGGCTGGAGCAGGTCGCGGCGGCGGCCAGCGACCGGCTGGTCCGGATGTCCGGCGGGCGCTACACCCTGGTGCACAGCGACGACCGGGGCACCGGGACCAAGCGCTCGGGCCTGGCCCTGCGGGTGGTCGACGCCTGGACGGGCACCGAGCGGGACACCGCGACCCTCTCCGGCGGCGAGAGCTTCTTCGCCTCGCTCTCCCTCGCCCTGGGCCTGGCCGACGTGGTCACCGACGAGGCGGGCGGCATGCCGCTGGACACCCTCTTCATCGACGAGGGCTTCGGCACCCTCGACGAGCACGCCCTGGAGGAGGTCATGGACGTCCTGGACGGACTGCGCGAGCGGGACCGCGCGGTCGGCATCGTCAGCCACGTCGCCGACCTGCGCAGCCGCATCCCCGCCCAGTTGCTGGTCCGCAAGGGGCGGCACGGCTCGACCCTGGCGCTGGCCGGGCGGGAGGACGCGTAGGGCCTGAACCCCCGGACCCGGGTTCGGAGGTTCAGCCCGAGCAGGCGATCCGCTGCGCCTGCTGCCAGGCGCACACCGGGCAGAGGGTGCTGCCCGGCTGGTCGGCGGGCAGTTCGGTCGGCTCGCCGCACAGGACGCAGTCGGCGCGCGGCCCGGCCGCCCGCGGGTCGTGCCGCAGCGCCGCCTCCGCTCCGCCGTCGGGCGCGAGTTCGCAGACGCCCGCTTCCTGGTTCGTACCGGTGTCGCTCATACCGACTTCCTACTCCGCGCCGCCGCCCTGCCGCAACACGCCGCAGGTGACCGGGCCGCCGCCCGCCCCTCTCTCCCCCCGCCCCGCCCCGCCCCGCCTCGCCGGCAGCGAACAGATTTCAGAAAACGTTCGCTGAAAGCTGTTGGTTGAACTCTGTTCGCTGACGTTCGTTCGCTGAAACCTGTTCGCTGAAACCTGTCCGCCGAAGCCCGCCAGAGGTACGCCCCCGCCCCGCCGACGGCCCCCTCCCACCCGGCGGTTACCGTGGCCGGCATGCCCACCGACCTGCACCGACGTCTGCTCGCCGCCCGCGCCACCACCCCGTCGTACCCCGAGGTGGGTGCCACCCGGGGCGGGGGCGGGCGGCTCCCCGACGGCTACGCCCACCTGCGGCGGCGGGTCCACCTGGGGCACGGGCCGGAGGTGCTGGAGCGGGCCGGGCGCTACGTGCTCGGCTGGGGCAGCCAGTTGGGCACCGGCTTCGCGGTGCACCCGGCCGGCCCGGCCCGGGAGGGCGGGACGGTGCTGCTGCGGCTGAACCTGCCGGGGAGCCGGTGGCCCCGGCTGGTGATCCCCTGCCGGGTGGTGTGGACGGTGGAGGAGCCGGACCGGATCGGCTTCGGGTACGGCACCCTCCCCGGGCACCCGGAGTGCGGCGAGGAGGCGTTCCTGGTGTCGATGGACGCCGGCGGCGAGGTGTGGTTCGAGGTCACCGCGTTCTCCCGGCTGTCCGCCTGGTACGCCAGGCTCGGCCGGCCGGTGGCCCTGCTCTGCCAGCACCTGGCGATCGAGCGCTACCTCGCCGCGGTGGCCGCGCACGTCCGCTGAGCCACCGGGTCCGCCGAGGCCACCCGCCGGACCGCCACCCGCCGGACCGCCACCCGCCGGACCGCCCGCCGTTCCCGCGCGTCAGCCGAGGAAGGACAGCCGGACGGTCCGGCGCGGGTTGTCCCCGTTGGTGTCGACCAGGACCACCGACTGCCAGACGCCGAGGGCCAGTTGACCGCCGAGCACCGGCAGGGTCGCGTGCGGGGCGACCAGTCCGGGCACCACGTGGTCCCGGCCGTGGCCCGGGCTGCCGTGCCGGTGGCGCCAGCGGTCGTCGGCCGGGAGCAGGTCGCGCAGGGTGGCGAGGAAGTCGTCGTCGCTGCCCGAACCGGTCTCCAGTACCGCGATCCCCGCGGTGGCGTGCGGGACGAAGATGTTGAGCAGGCCGTCGCGCCCGGTGGCCCGTTCGTCGAGGAACTCGACGCAGCGGTCGGTGATGTCGAGCGCGACCTCGCGGGAGCCGGTGGTGATCTCGAAGGTGCTGCTCTGGAAGGTGGTGGTCGGGAACGAGCCGGTCTGGGTGGAGTGGTTGTTGTCCGCCATGGCGCCATCCTGTCCCAGGTCAGCGGGCCGGGCGTACTCCCTCGCCGTCTGGCCGTGCCGGGCGGGCAAACTCGCATAGGCTGAAAGGTTCAGACCACATCACCCCGGACGGCCGCGACGCTCCCCCCGGCACCGCCCGGACGCCGTCCGGACACACTGAAGACCCGGCGGACCGGACGGTCCACCGGGTCGGTTCCGACCGGGCGGCGGGGAGGGACCCGTGCCGCACCGGTCGGACTAGCCGCGCCCGCCGAAAAGGCTCCGCCGCAGCCGACGCAGCGGCGTCAGCAGCGAGATCCTGGTGTGGCGACGACGGGTCGTCGGGGCCTCGGCGCCGCGCGGCGTGAGCTCCCTTATCAACCCGAGCGCCTCGGCGGTGTCCACCGCCGGGAGTGCGGGCGCGCCGAGCACGGCCAGGTGTCGGTCGATCCGGCGGCCGGTCGTGCCGACACCGCACTGGATCGCCGGCACGCGGGGCCGAGTCCGCACTTGCATGTGTTCCATCAGTTTTTCCCACCCCTACGAGGCGCCAGGGCCGTGAGGCGAAGACTATCCGTGAAGGACGGCCTTCGCGCAACCGTCCTTGGTGTTGTGCCACCGTATCGTGCGGCGTCAACTGACGAAGCACCAGGGGCCGCCCGGCCGGTCACGACTAGGCATCAATGATGGTGCACGACCGGCCATCCGTCACCAGGGCGGGCGGGCGCGAGTGCGGCAACCCTGCGCATGACGCGCGCCCGGCGCACAGCGGCACCCCGACGGCACCCCGCCCACGCACCGCCGGCACCGCCGGTCACCGCCAGCGCCGACCGCCCGCACCGACCGCTTCCCGCCCGCTCCCCGCCCGCGTCCCCCTATTAAGGGGACAGCCGCCACATCGACAAAGCGATCACCGACCGGCCCATCGGGCACGGCCCGCCCGGGCATGACCCGTCCGAGCGCGGACCCCGATGACACCGCGACCGACCGACTTCAGGAAGTGAACACATTCGAGGGATTGACTCCCGCCGAACCTCCAAGCAATATCGGATGCACACGCCAGTGCCCGCACCGCACTCAAGCGTGTGTTCGAGTGATGAAGAACTCCGGCTCCCGCGAGCCACTGCCCGGCCGCCTCGACGCTGCGGTGGCCAGGCTCGCGCGGTGCCCGGACCGGCGGTCGGCCGTCGAGGGTCGGCCGGATCGCCACCTGACTGCCGGTGCCGCCCCGCGAGGGGCCCGGCACCGGCGGTTCCGGGTCCGCCACGGACGGCTTGTCCGCCACGGACGGCTTTCACGGACACCCTTCCCGGACACCCCCCGAGCCCCCGCCGCAGCCGCGCCGCCGCCACCGCCGCCCAGGCCCCCCAAGGGCCGCAAGGCCCCGGAAGGCCCGCACCGGACGTCCGCGCAGGTCGCGCCCGGTGGATCGGTACACTCGGCCAGCGTGTCCCTCCTCCTCAGCATCGTGCTCCCGGTCCACGGCGTGGAGCGGTACCTCCCGCGCTGCCTCGACTCGATCCTCGGCGACGTCCCCGCCGCCGAGACCCGTTTCGAGGTGATCGCGGTCGACGACCTCTCCCCCGACGGCTCCGGCGCGATCCTGGACGCCTACGCGGCCCGCGACAGCCGGCTGCGGGTGCTGCACCTCACCGAGAACCAGGGCCTCGGTGGCGCCCGCACCGCCGCCCTGCCGCAGGCCCGCGGCGAGTACGTCTGGTTCGTGGACAGCGACGACTGGGTGCCCGAGGGGACGGTCGGCACGCTGCTGGACGAGCTGGCGCGGGAGCGTCTCCGGGAGACCCCCGCCGACGTGCTGCTCACCGGCTTCACCCACGTCTACCCGGACGGCGGGACGGAGCCCAACCCCTGGCGCCACGTGCTGGCCGACTCCCCGCTGGTCGAGGGCTGCACCCTGGCCGAGCACCCGGCGCTGTTCCAGACCGTGATGTCGGTGTGGAACAAGCTGTTCCGCCGCGCGTTCCTGGACGGCCTCGGCGTCTCCTTCGGCCGCGGCTACTACGAGGACATCTCGGTCACCTACCCGGCGCTGCTGGCCGCCGAGCGGCTGCGCTACCTGGACCGCCCCTGCTACTTCTACCGGCGCGGCCGGGACGGTGCGATCACCGCCACCGCCTCCCCCAAGCACGCCGACGTGTTCGCCCAGTACGACGCGATCTTCGCGTTCCTGGACCGCCCGGACCGCCCCGGCCGGCCCGTCCCGGACTCGCTGCGCACCCTGGTCTTCGACCGGACCGTCCGCCAGGCCCTGAACGTCTACGACGCCCCCGGGCTGGTCCCCACCGACCTGCGCAAGGACTTCTTCCAGCGGATCGCCCGGCACTTCGACCGCCACCGCCCGGCCGGCTACCGCTTCCCCGGCGGGGTGCGCGGCGTGCAGTACCGGCTGGCCGCCCGCGGCGCCCGGATCGCGTACGCCGAGCTGCGCCGCACCGGCCGGCTGCCGCGCGAACTCAAGCGCGGGGCACGGGCGGTGGCGCCCGCGGTGAAGAAGGGGATGCGCAGCGGCGCCCGGTTCACCGCGTACAACGCGTTCCGCCGGCTGCCGCTGGACCAGCACCTCGCGGTCTACGCCGCGTACTGGCACCGGGGTTACGCGTGCAGCCCGGCGGCGATCTACGAGAAGGCGAAGGAACTCGCCCCGCGGGTGCGGGGCGTGTGGGTGGTGGAGAACCGCGCCCAGGCCGCCACGCTGCCGCCCGGGGTGCCGTACGTGATCGTCAACACCCCCGCCTACCTCAGGGCGATGGCGACCGCCAAGTACTTCGTCAACAACGTCAACTTCCCCCGCACCATGACGAAGCGGGCGGGCACGGTGCACGTCCAGACCCAGCACGGCACCCCGCTCAAGGCGATGGGCATGGACCTGCGCGACCATCCGGCGGCGGCCGAGGGGATGGACTTCGACCTGCTCCAGGAGGCCGTCGACCGCTGGGACTTCCTGGTCTCCCCCAACCCGCACACCAGCGGGCACTTCGCCCGCGCCTTCCCCGGCCGGTACGAGATGCTGGACACCGGCTACCCGCGCAACGACCGGCTGGCGAACGCCACTTCGGACGAGGTCCGGGCGATGCGCGAGCTGCTCGGGCTGCGGCCGGACACCCGGGCGGTGCTGTACGCGCCGACCCACCGCGGCAGCAAGGGCGGCTACGTGCCGCTGCTGGACGTGGCGGAGCTGGCCCGGCGGCTGGGCCCGGACTTCACACTGCTGGTGCGCACCCACTACTTCCACGCGGACGGCCCGGGCGACCTGACGGCGGCCGGTGCGGAGTCGGCGCGGATCGTGGACGTCTCGGCGCACCCGACCGTCGAGGACCTCTACCTCGCGGCGGACGTGCTGGTGACGGACTACTCGTCGATGATGTTCGACTACGCGGTGCTGGACCGGCCGGTGGTGGTCTTCGCCCCGGACTGGGAGGAGTACCAGCGGGAACGCGGCGTCTACTTCGACCTGTTCGCGGAGCCGCCGGGCGCGGTCACGGTGGACGCGGACGGGCTGGCGCGGGCGCTGCTGGCGGGCGACCCCGAGCCGGCGGCGCGGGCCGACTTCCGGGCGAAGTTCTGCGTCTGGGACGACGGCGGGGCCGCGGAGCGAGTGGTGCGCCGGGTGTTCCCGGTGGAGAAGGAGAAGTAGGAGGAGCGGCGCGGGAGCGTCCGCGGGACCTCCGGACGGGGCCGGCGCCGCCGGTACGGCGACCGGCCCCGTCGGCACGGGCTCAGCGCCGGCGGGCGGCCAGGAACTCCTCGAAGGTCAGGACGCCGTCGTGGTTGGTGTCCATGCTGTGGATCAGCGCCTCGGCCATCGAGATGGTGACGTCGTGGTCGCCCATCTCGTTGGCGGCCAGAGCGTACTCGGCCGGGGTGATCTTGCCGTCGCCGTCCTTGTCGAAGCGGTCGAAAAAGGCCTTGATCGCCTCGGTGGTCTCCATGGTGCCCTCCTGGGTACTGCGGGGTGTCGCTCGGTTCGGACGGCCGTACCCTACCCGGCCGTGGTGTTCGCCACGGTCGCCGGGAGTGGACGCGCGCCGGGGTCGGTGTCGTAGTCTGCGGATCTGATTGCAGGCCCGGGCTCCTCCCGGGCGATCGTTCGTCCAGGGAGGGAATCGTGCTCGACCTCGCCACCAAGTTGGTGCTGAAACCGGTCTCGCGGGGGATCTGGCGGCCGGTCATCGAGGGAATCGGGAACGTGCCGCGCAAGGGCGGGGTGATCCTGGCCAGCAACCACCTGTCCTTCATCGACAGCGTGGTGATCCCGCTGACCGCCCCGCGCCGGGTCCACTTCCTCGCCAAGGCCGAGTACTTCACCGGCAGCGGGCTCAAGGGCCGGCTCTCCAAGGGCTTCTTCGAGGCCATCGGCGCCGTGCCGGTCGAGCGCGGCACCTACCGTTCCGCTCAGGCCTCGCTGGAGTCGGCGCTGGAGATCCTGGAGGACGGCAAGGCCTTCGGCATCTACCCCGAGGGCACCCGCTCCCTGGACGGCCGGCTCTACCGGGGCAAGACGGGCGTCGCCTGGCTCGCGCTGACCGCGGGCGTGCCGGTGGTGCCGGTTGCGCTGGAGGGTCCGGAGCAGATCCTGCCGGTAGGCAAGCGGCTGCCGCGGCTGAAGAAGGTGACGGTCCGCTTCGGCGAGCCGCTGCACTTCGACGAGCTGCACGGGCAGGCCCGCTCGCTGAAGGCCCGTCGGCAGGTGACCGACGAGGTGATGGCGGCCATCCAGCGGCTCTCCGGCCAGGAGGTCGCGGAGAGCTACAACGAGGTCCCGAAGGCGGCCTGACCGCCGGCCCGTCCCGGGCGCACGCGCTCGCACGCCGGCCCGTCCCGCGCGTCCGAGCGCGGCGGCCGCCCCGTCGGCCCGGCTCGACACGAACCCGGGCGCACCCGCCCCGTCACACGTGCCCGAGTGCGGCCGGTTCGGGCTGCCGGGCGGCCTCCGGCACCTCCCGGCGCAGCAGCGCCGCGTACCGTCCGTCCAGCGCCACCAGCTCCTCGTGGGTGCCGAGTTCGACCACCTCGCCGTGGTCCAGGACGGCGATCTGGTCGGCGGCGCGGACGGTGGAGAGCCGGTGCGCGATGGTGATGGTGGTGCGGCCGGCGGCCAGGGTGTCCACGGCCTGCTGGACGGCGTGCTCGGTGCGGTTGTCGAGCGCGCTGGTGGCCTCGTCGAGGATGAGCACCGGCGGGTTGCGCAGGATCGTCCGGGCGAGTGCGAGGCGCTGCTTCTCGCCGCCGGAGAAGCGGTAGCCGCGCTCGCCGACCAGGGTGTCGTAGCCGTCCGGGAGGGCGGCGATGGTGTCGTGGACCTGTGCGGCCCGGGCGGCCTCGACCAGTTCGGCGTCGCTGGCGCCGGGCTTGGCGAAGCGCAGGTTCTCGGCGACCGAGGCGTGGAAGAGGTAGGTCTCCTGGGAGACCACGCCGACCGCGCGGGCCAGGGTGTCGAAGGACAGTTCGCGCACGTCCACGCCGTCCAGGGTGACGCTTCCGCCGGTGACGTCGTACAGCCGCGGGACGAGGTAGCTGAGGGTGGTCTTGCCCGAGCCGGTCTCGCCGACCACGGCCAGCGAGCTCCCGGCCGGGACGGTGAGGTCGACGCCGGCCAGGGTGGGGCGCTCCTGCGCAGGGTCGTAGCGGAAGTCGACGTCCTTGAAGCGGACCTCGCCGCGGATGTCGGTCAGGGTGACCGGGTCGGCCGGCTCGTCGATCTCCACCGGCAGGTCGAGGTACTCGAAGATGCGCTGGAAAAGGGCGAGCGAGGTCTGCACGTCCACGCCGGTGGAGAGCAGGCTGACGGTGGGCCGGAAGAGGCCCTGCTGGAGGGTGACGAAGGCGACCAGGGTGCCGACCGAGACGATCGGCGCACCGGCGGCGGAGGTCAGCCCGGCCGCCCAGTAGATCAGCGCGGGCATCGCGGCCATCACGATCTGGATGGTGTTCATCCGCCAGCGCCCGGCCATGCTGGCCCGCACCTCCAGGTCGGCGAGCTGGTCGGACTGCCCGGTGAACTCCCGGGCGAGCGAGCCGGAGCGGCCCATGGTGCGGCCGAGCAGGATGCCGCTGACCGAGAGCGACTCCTGGACCGCCGAGCTCATCGCGGCCAGCTGCTTCTGCCGCTCGGTGGTGATCTTCTTGCGCTCCTGCCCGACCCTGCGGCTGATCCAGACGAACAGCGGGAGCAGCAGCAGCGAGACGACGGTCAGCCGCCAGTCGAGGGCGACCATGGCGACGACGGAGGCGACCACGGCGGTCAGGTTGGAGACCAGGCTGGTCGCGGTGGAGGTCACCGTGGACTGCATGCCGCCGATGTCGTTGGCGATCCGGGACTGCACCTCGCCGGTGCGGGTGCGGGTGAAGAAGGCCAGCGACTGCCGCTGGAGGTGGCCGTAGACGGCGGTGCGCAGGTCGTGCATCACGCGCTGGCCGACGGTGGTGGAGATCAGCGTCTGGAGCACGTTGAAGATGCTGTTCACCACGGCGGTCAGGATCATCCCGAGCGCGAGCAGGCTGAGCAGCCCGGTGCGGCCCTGCGGGATGGCGGTGTCCAGGACGGCCCTGAGCAGGAAGGGCGAGACGACCGAGACCACGGCCGAGGCGGCGACCAGCAGCCCGACGACGGCCAGGCGGGCCCGGTACGGGCGGAAGAGCGCGAGGATGCGGCGCCACTCGGCCGGTGGGCGGGGTTCGCCCTCGGCTCGCTCGGGCGGGGTCCAGTCGATGGCGGTGGGCCTCAAGGACGGGCCTCCCTGGGTGGGGCGGTCGGGTGCGGGGCAATATAGCGAGGATAGCTCATAGTTAGATAAGCTAATAGTGACTGTTGCCCTATTCCTCGTCCGTACAGGCTCCGCGGAGCGCCCGTACGATCCCTGCGGAGCGCGCGTACGGGCCCCGCAGAGCCGCCCGACCGCCCCGACCGCCCCGGGCCTCAGTTGGTCCGGTAGGTGCGCGCCGCCTTCGAGGAGACCCCGCCGAGCTTGCCGGAGGGCAGCATCCGGGCGATGGCCACGGCGACCTTGTACCGCTTGCCCGGCACGGACACGGCCCGGCCGCGCGCCAGGTCGCGCATCGCCTCGTCCACCACCCGCTCGGCGGACAGCCAGGACCAGGACGGGATGTTCCCGGTGCCCATGCCGGCCCGCTGGTGGAACTCGGTCCGGGTGAAGCCCGGGCAGAGCGCCATCATCCGCACGCCCGTACCGCCGAGGTCGCGCAGCACGCCCTGGGTGAAACTGACCACCCAGGCCTTGCTCGCGCCGTACGTGCCGCGCGGCAGGAAGGCCGCCACCGAGGCCACATTGACGATCGCACCGCGGCCGCGCTCCCGCATTCCGGGCAGGGCGGCCGTGGTCAGCCGCAGGATCGCCTCGATGTGCACCTTCAGCATGGCCAGCTCGTCCTGGAGCGGGACGGTCCCGAAGGCGCCCTTGTTGCCGAAGCCCGCGTTGTTGACCAGGAGGTCCACCGGGCGGGCGGGGTCGGCGAGCCGGGCCTCGACGGCACCGATGCCCTCGTCGGTCGCGAGGTCGGCGGTCAGCACCTCCGTCTCGATGCCGTACCTGCCGTGCAGGTCGGCGGCGGCGCGCTCCAGGCGCTCGGTGTCCCGGGCCACCAGGACGAGCTGGTAGCCGCTGCGGGCGAGCCGTCGCGCGAAGGCGGCTCCGATGCCGGCGGTCGCGCCGGTGATCAAGGCTGTGGTCATGCCCCAGACCGTACCGACTCGCCGCTTCGGGACCCACACCGAGGGCGATTTCCCAGCTCAGAGAGTTGCGGATGCAGCCCCCGGGAGGTGCTCGTACTGTCGAACGGGGGCATCGTCCGACCGGGCGGTGAAATCCAGACGAGGAGGCACTTCTGATGCTTACTCAGTTCCGGACCGAAACGGCTACGACGTCGCACAGCGCGACACTCGAAGCCGAGACACTCGCGAGCCTGATGGTGGAGGACGAGGCCGTCGTGTCCGACGCGCCCACGTACCTGCCCGAGGCCGCCGGCGCGGTGCTGCTCGCCGCGCTGCTGCTCCTCTCGCCGAAGGGCCCCAAGGAGAAGCCGACCCGGTAGGGCGACTTCCCCCCTGTCGGGCCTCGCGCCCGTGACCGACCCTCCTGAAGGGGGACCAGATCACCATGCCAACCGCCGAGACCCCTCTCCGTGACGAGTACGCCGCGGCGGTCGAGCGGGTGGCGGACCGGACCCTCGCCGTCCTCCGGGACGGCGAGGGCACGGCCGCACTCGCGGACCCCGACACCGTGGTGCCCCGCCCGCTGCTGGCCGCAGTCCGGGTGCTCGGCGCGGACCTCTTCGCACCGCAACTGCTCACCGGCGCGCAGCCCGACGACACCACCGCCGCGCTGCTGGCCGAGGCACGAACGGCCTTCCCCGCACCCACCCCCTCCTCCGCGGAGGCCGCGCTGGTACTCGGGTGGCAGGACTGGGCGGCCGGAGGACTGCTCGCCCGCACCCCGTACGGGGCAGCCGTACAGACCCCCGCGCCACTGTCCGACCCGGAGGCCGTCGGCTGGCAGGCGTGGTCGAAGCGGATGGCCCAACTGTCCTCCCTGGCACTGCCGACGCTGGACGGCCCGGTGCACGACGCCGCCCGCGCGAACACCCTGCACCTCGCCCGCGGCGCCGTCCGCAGCATGCTCCGGCGCGACCCCACCACCGCCGTACGGCTCGCCCGGTGGCTCTCCTGGGCCCGGGCCGACGGCCGGCCGCTCCGGCTGGAGATCGAACCCGTCCTGGACCGGATCCGCCTGGCCGGCGACGGGACGTCCCGCTCCGTGCTCGAACTCACCATCGCCCAGCGCATGTTGGAAGGAGCGCCGAAATGACCGAAACCTCGGTGCTCGCCACCGCCCAACAGCTCGGCTCCCGGTCACTGGCCTGGCTGCACGCCGGCTACCAACGCGGCTACAGCCGGCTGGAGGAAAGCACCATCGTCGACCTGGCCGACCCGGAGGACGTCTACAAGCCGCTCTGCGAAGCCGCGTTGGCCTCCTCCCTGGTCCTGCGCGACGGCGTCACCGGCCCGCACGACGCCCGCCTCGCGCGGGAACTCCTCGAAGCCGCCTGGGCCCAGCTGGGAGAGGGCGACCTGCTGCTCGAACGACAGCTGCGGCACGTCACCCTCGTCGACCCGCTGGAGACGTACGGCCACTTCGCCCGGTCCGGCTACCGCCACGCCGCCATGGAGGAGTTGCTCACCTCGATCGGCCGGCTCCGCGCCGTGCACGCCGTCGAGATCCAGGGCAGCCGCCACCTCGCCCTCGCCAACGCGCGGCGGATCTCGGGCCTCGAACCGCAGCCGGACTGGCCCAGACTGGCCCGGAACACCTGGCTCGGCGCCCTCCCCGAGCCGTGGACCGTCGCCTGGGTGATCGCCTACCAGGTCACCCACACCGTCTTCCACCTCACCGACTGGGGCGCCCGGCCCGAGTGCCTGCCCGAGCCGATGCGCGACTACCTGCGCGACTGGCTGCCGGTCTGGCTCGACATCTGGCTGGAGATCGAGCAGTGGGACCTCGCCGGCGAACTGCTCATCGTGGACTCGTGCATCGGCGAACCGGTCACCGGCCGGACCGGTTGGGAGGCGCTGGCAGCGGCCCAGCAGGCGGACGGGATGATCAAGTGCGAGGGCTCCGCACCCGACAACGAGGACCCGGAGGAGGACTTCCGCCAGCACTGCCACACCGCGGTGGTCGGGGTGGTGGCCGCCAACGTCGCGCTCTCCCGGGCTCTCGGCGGCACGCCGGTGGCCCCTTGAACGGGTTGGACGCCGCGGTCACGGCGGTGGTGCGGGCGGCCGAGCCCTACGCCACCGCCGTGACCGTCGCCCTGGCCCGCGGTGACCTGGCGGAGGTGCGCTGCTTCGGGCGGGTCCACCGCGGACCGGCCGCCGCGCCCTGCACCCCCGACACCGTCTTCGAACTCGGCTCCGTCAGCAAGACGTTCACCGCACTGCTGCTCGCGGAGATGGTCGCCCGCGGTGAACTCGCCCTGGACGACCCGGTCGAGAGCAGGCTGCCGCGCCGCTGGCGCGCCGCGAAGGTCCACTCGCCGGAACCCATCCGGCTGCTGCACCTGGCCACCCACACCTCGGGCCTGCCCGGACTGCCCCCGGGACTGCTCGCGAAGGCCGTCCCGGCCTGGTTCAGCAACCCGTACCAGACGTACGGCGACGAACAGTTGAGGGACGCACTGGCCCGAACGACCGTACGTGGACAGCCCGGTAGCAGGTACGGGTACTCCAACTACGGAGTCGGACTGCTCGGCCGGGTGCTCGCCGAGACGGGCGGGCTGCCGTACGGGGAACTACTCGTCGACCGGGTCTGCGGACCGCTGGGGCTGCGGTCCACGACCTGCGCCCCGGACCCGCCGGGCCGGGCCACCGGCTACCGGCGCGGACAGGCGCTCCCGCCCTGGCACATCCCCGGGCTGCCCGGAGCCGGCGCGGTGCGGTCCGACGGGACCGATCTGCTGCGCTACCTCCTTGCACACCTGGACGACGGGCCGGCGGCGGGCCCGGGCAGCGGGCTGAAGGCCGCCCTGCGGGACGTCCGGCGGCTGCGGCTGCGGTTGCCGCACTCGACCGACCGGATCGGCCTGGTCTGGATGCACCGCCGCTCGGGCGACCGGGACCTCTTCTTCCACAGCGGGGGCACCCGGGGGTTCACCGCCTTCGTGGGCTTCTCGCCGGAACGTTCGGCGGCCGTCGCGGCGGTGGCCAACACCGCTCCGGCGCTGAACGGACGGTTCGTCCAGGCGGGGTACGAGGCACTGCGGGTCGCCAGCCGGCTCTAGCCGGCGAGGAGACGCCCTAAACCGCCACGGCCTTGGCGCGGTCGGCGGCGATGTGCACGGCGAGGCCCGCGAGGACGGTGCCCATCACGTAGCGCTGGATCCGCAGCCAGCCGGGGCGGCGGTTGAGGAAGGCCGCGATGCCGCCCGCGCTCACCGCGATCAGGCCGTTGACGGTGATCGCTATCGCGATCTGGGTCAGGCCCAGCAGCAGGCTCTGCAGGGCGACGTGACCGCGTTCCGGGGCCACGAACTGCGGCAGCAGCGAGATGTACATGATGGCGATCTTGGGGTTGAGCAGGCAGGTCAGGAAGCCCATCGCGAACAGCCGGCGCGGCGGGTCCGGCGGCAGCTGCTGCGGGGCGAAGACCGCCGTGCCGCCCGGCTTGACCGCCTTCCAGGCCAGCCAGAGCAGGTACCCGGCACCGGCCAGCTTGATCGCGGTGTAGAGGGCGGGCACCACCGAGAACACCGCGGCCACCCCCGCCGTCACCGCGACCAGGTAGACCAGGAAGCCGGCCGCGACCCCGGTCAGCGAGATCAGCCCGGCGCGGCGGCCCTGCGCGATCGAACGCGAGACCAGGTAGATCATGTTCGGCCCGGGCGACAGCACCATGCCCAGGGCCACGGCGGCGATCCCGAGCAGGGCCCGGCCGTCCACGGCGGATGTCAACGCGTCCATGCGAGGAGGCTAGGACGGCTCATCGGGTCAATGCAATGATGACTTTGCCCTCGGTGCAATCCGGCGCCCGAGACCCTGGAGGAGCGAACGCCGATGGACGACTACCGCCTGATCGCCGACCGGATCGCCGCCGAGATCGCGGACGGACGACTGCGGCCCGGCCAGCAGCTGCCCACCCAACGGGCGTTCGCCCGTGGCCGGGGCATCGCCAACTCGACGGCGGGGCGCGTCTACCGGGAACTGGCCCGGCGCGGACTGACCGTCGGGGAGGTCGGGCGCGGGACCTTCGTCCGGGCCGGGCGGGCACCGGACGGCGGCCGGGTGGCACTCGCGGAGCCGGCCACCGCCCCCGTGGACCTGGAGCTCAACTACCCCGCCGTCTCCGGGCAGGCCGAACTGCTGGCGGGCGCACTGGCGCCGCTGCTGCGGCCGGACGCACTGGGCGAGGCGCTGCGGCCGGTCGGCGCGGCCGGGACGGGCGCGGCACGGCGGGCGTTCGCCGGACTGGTGTCGGCCGGCTCCTGGGAGGTCGCGGCGGAGGACCTGCTGTTCGCCGGCAACGGGCGGCAGGCCATCGCCGGGGCCCTGTCCGCGCTGGTGCCGCCCGGACAGCGGCTGGGCGTGGAGGAGCTGACCTATCCGGTGGTCAAGGCGGCGGCGGAGCGGCTGGGCATCGTGCTGGTGCCGCTGGCCGTGGACGAGTACGGGCTGCTGCCGGACGCCGTGGCGGCCGCCCACCGGGCCGGACCGCTGCGCGCGGTGTACCTCCAGCCGCGCCTGCAGAACCCGCTCGGCGCGAGCCTGCCGCAGGAGCGGGTGGTGGCGCTCGTGGCGCTGCTGCGGCGGCTCGACCTGTCAGTGGTCGAGGACGCCGTCTGGTCCTTCCTGCGGCCGGAGTCGGTGCCGCTGGCCGCGCTCGCACCGGAGCGCACCGTCCTCGTGGACAGCCTCTCCAAGCGGCTCGCCCCGGGGCTGACCACCGGGTTCGCGGTCGTCCCGGCAGCGCTGCGCGAACGGGTGGCGGGCGCCCTGCGCTCGGGCGGGTGGACGCCGGGCGGCTTCGCGCTGGAGGCGGCGGTGCGCTGGATCGGGGACGGCACGCTGGCCTCGGTGGAGGCGGCGAAGCGGGCCGACGCGACGGCCCGGCAGCTGCTGGCGCGCGAGGTACTGGCGGGGCAGCGACTGCGGTCCGACCCGTGCTCGTACTACCTGTGGTGGGAGCTGCCGACCGGCCGACGGGCGGAGACCTTCGTCGCGGAGGCGGCGCGGGCCGGGATCTCGCTCACGCCCGCGGCGGCCTTCGCCGTCGATCCCCGGCGCTCGCCCTCCGCCGTCCGGGTCGGGCTCGCCTCGCCGCCGCTGCCGGTACTGGCGCGGGCGCTGGAGACGCTGGCGGGGATCGCGGCGGGGCGGGTGACGGCGAACGACGAACAGCTGACAGCCGACAGATAACAGATTTCGAAATCTGTTATCTGTCGGCTGTTATCCGTCGCCTGTCATCCGTCAGCTGTCGACTGTCCGCCGTCGGTCGTCCGCCGCGCCCCCGGCGCCGACGGCGCGCAGGCGAGTGGCGGCGGTGGCGGCGAGCTGGGGGGCGAGCCGGGCCACGTCCCGGGAGCCGACCACCGCGATCAGGCTCGGCAGCAGCCAGCGGACCGGCTGCATCCCGCGCAGCCAGGCCTGGGCGTAGACGTGGGCGGAGCGGCGGGCGATCCCGGCAACGATCCGGTCCACCGCGGGCTCCAGCGGATACGTCTTGTTCGCCGGCCACGGCAGCCGGGAGCGCATCTGCTTCAGCACGGCGTCCTCGTCGGCCCCGCGCACCATGTCCGTGTCGGTCCAACTCAGGTACCCGACACCGACCTTGACCCCCTGATAGGCCACCTCGGCGCGGATCGAGTGGGCGAAGGCCTCCACCCCGGACTTGCTGGCGCAGTACGCGCTCATCAGCGGCGCGGGGGTCAGCGCGGCGAGCGAGGCGATCTGGAGCAGGTACCCGCGGCTCTCGGCGAGCGCCGGCAGGAAGGCCCGGGCGGTGGCCACGCTGCCAAGCAGGTTGACCTCGATGACCCGGCTGAACGCCCGGTGGTCACTGTCGGCCAGCGGCCCGCCGAGGGCGATCCCGGCATTGGCAACGACGGTGTCGACCCGCCCGTAGTGCTCCTTGATCCGCCGGGCGGTGTCCTCCAGCGCGTCGAGGTCGGTGACGTCCACCTCCCAGCTGGTCGCGGACGGGCCGCACTGCGCGGCGACGGCCTTCAGCTCCTCCGGCTCCAGCCCCAGCAGGGCCACCTTGGCCCCGCACCGGGCGAGCTTGCGGGCCAGCGACGCGCCGACGCCGCGCGCGGCCCCGGTGACGACGACGACCTGCTCGGACAACGGCGGGATGGCGTTCATGCGACGGCGGTCCTCTCGTCGGTGGAAGCGGAAGCGGGAACGGCGCCGGCGGACGCGGTAGCGGCAGCGGGCGCGGCCGTCAGGTACACGGAGGCCATCCGGTGGATCTCCGCGGCGACCTCCGCCGGGCGCTCCAGCGGCGACATGTGCCCGACCCCGGGCAGCAGCAACAGCCCCTGCGCGTCCTGGAGTTCGGTGACCATCCGGTGCGCGTGCACCGGCGGGGTCAGCCGGTCGTCGGTGCCGACCACCACCGCCGTGGGCGCGGCGATCCGGGCGAGCCCGGCGTGGACGTCCAGCCGGTCCAGCACCGCGGCCCAGTTGGCGCGGACGGCGGTCGGGCAGGCGTGCACGATCCGGGCCGTCGCCTCGACCTGGCCGGCGGGCGAACCGGCGCCCATGGTCGCGTACTTGAGCGCCGCCCGGCTGACCGGCGAGACCGGTCCGAGCGGCATCCGGGAGCGCAGCAGCTGCCGGTGCAGGAAGCGTCGCAGGCCCCGGGCGCGTACGGCCGGTGGCAGGACGGTGAGTTCGGCCACCAGGTCGCCCGGCCCGGTGGAGATCAGGACGGCCGCCGCGGTGCGCTCGGCGACCTCGGGGCGGCCACCGGCGGCCATGATCGTCATCCCGCCCATGCTGTGCCCGGCGAGCACGGCCCGCTCGCCCGCCGGCACGGTCCGCGCGAGCACGGCGGACAGGTCCTCGGCCAGTGCCCTGGTCGAGTAGCGGGCCCGGCTCGGCGGGATCTCGCTGCGCCCGTGGCCGCGCTGGTCGTAGGCCACCACCCGGTAGCGGTCGGCCAGCAGGCGGATCACCGGGGCCCAGAAGGCGGTCGAGCAGGTCCAGCCGTGGGCGAGCACCACGGTGGGCGCGTCGAGCCGGCCGTGCACCTCGACGTGCAGCCGGATGCCGTCCGCCGACCGTACGCTCAACTCCTCCACGGGAACGGGAGGTTCGTACTCCTCGGGCAGCCGGACGCCGTTCACGCGGAGACCTCCTGGACGGTGCGGGCGGCCGCCGGTGCGGCGCGCATGATCAGCTCGTACTCGCCCAGGTCGACCCTGCGGGTGGCCCGGCGGAACGAGGTGGTGGAGCCGGGCCAGAGCACGGTGTTCCTGCCGCTCGGGTCGAGGTACCAGCTGAGGCAGCCGCCGGTGGTCCAGACGGTGCGGTCCATCCGGTGCTGGAGTTCGAGGTTCCACTGCCGCTGGGCGCGCGCGGTGGGCTGCATCGCGGCGGCGCCGATCGAGCCGAGCGTGGTCAACGCGTCGATCATGTAGTTCAGTTGGGACTCGATCATCAGGATCATCGAGCTGTTGCCGAGGCCGGTGTTGGGCCCGATGACGAAGAAGAGGTTCGGGAAGCCGTGCACGGTCGAGCCGCGCAGCGCCTCCATGCCGTCCTTCCACTCCTCCGCCAGGCTGGTCCCGTTGGCGCCGAACACCCGGGCGCCGATGGGCATGTCGGTGACGTGGAAGCCGGTCCCGAAGACGATGGCGTCCACCTCGTGCTCGCTGCCGTCGGCCGCGACCAGCGTGGAGCCGCGCAGTTCGCGCAGGCCGGAGGAGACGACCTCGGTGTTGGCCGCGGCGAGCGCCGGGTAGTAGGTGTTGCTGAGCAGGATGCGCTTGCAGCCGATCCGGTAGTCCGGGGTGAGCCTGGCGCGCAGCGCCGGGTCGGGGACGCCCTGGGCGATGTGGCGTTCGGCGAGCTGCTGGACCAGGCGCAGCAGTCCGGGGCGGCGCACGAACGCGTCCACCTGGAGCTCGCGGAGGGCGAACAGGGTGCCGCGGCGGATCTTCGCGGTGACCGGCAGGCGGCCGTGCAGCCACTTCTCCAGCTGGCTGATCTCGCGGTCGCGGCGCGGCAGCACCCAGGCCGGGGTGCGCTGGAAGACCGTCAGCCTGCCGACCCTGGGCTGGATCGACGGGATGATCTGAGCGGCGGAGGCGCCGGTGCCGACCATCGCGACGCGCTTGCCGGTCAGGTCGAAGTCGTGGTCCCAGCGGGAGGAGTGGAACACCTTGCCGGGGAAGTCGCCCAGCCCGGGCAGGTCGGGGATCTGCGGGTCGGCGAGCGGTCCGGCGGCGGAGACGATGGCGTCGGCCGTCCACTGGCCGGCCGAGGTGGTGATCCGCCAGCGGGTCTGCTCGCTCTCCCAACGGGCTTCCAGCACCTCGGTGTTGAAGCGCAGGTGGGGGCGGAGGCCGAAGACGGTGGCGACCTTCTCCAGGTAGGCGCGGATGTCCGGCTGGCCGGAGAAGCTGCGCGGCCAGTCGGGGTTGGGCGCGAAGGAGAAGGAGTAGAGGTGCGAGGGCACGTCGCAGGCGCAGCCGGGGTAGCTGTTGTCGCGCCAGGTGCCGCCGACCGAGTCCGCCCGCTCCAGGACCACGAAGTCGGTGATCCCGGCACGGCGCAGTCGGACCGCGGCGCCGAGTCCGCCGAAGCCGGAGCCGATCACCGCCACCCGGACGTGCGGGACGGACTCCTGCGCCGCGATGGTGTCGGTCGCTGCGGACGCGCCGGAGCGGGGGCGCTTGCTGCTGGATGCCATGCGGCAACCTCCTGAGGGTGGGACGGTGATCGTCGCGCTCTCCCGGCGAGCGTGCCCCGGAACCTCCTGGGGCCCGTCTCCGGATCCTCCCGGGGCCCGCCTCCGGAACCCCGCCAATCGCGCCAGTAATCACTGGCATGGTTGGCAGGGTAGCCCTTGCTGACACCGGATGGAAGAAGCGCGACCGCTCCGGTTCGGGGAACCTTCCGAGCCGACGGACCTATGCTGATCGCCGTGGACAAGGTCAGAGCTGCTGCGGGCGACAGAAAACGCGAGTACCGGGTGGAGGAACTGGCCGAGGCCGCCGGCATCACCACCCGCACCCTGCGCTTCTACCGCGAGCGCAAACTGCTTCAGCCGCCCCGCAAGGAGGGCCGCATCGCCTGGTACGGCGAGGAGCACCTGGCCCGGCTGCGGATGATCGGCGAACTGCTCGAACGCGGCCACACCCTGGGCGGCATCGCCGAGCTGATCGGCGCCGGCGAGAGCGGGCGGGACGTCGCCGAGCTGATCGGACTGGAGGCGGCGATCGTCGCACCGTGGTCCGACGAGACCCCGGTGCGCCTGGACTGGGACGAGCTCAAGACCGCCTTCGGCGACCAGCTGACCGAGGAGAACACCGCCGAGTCGATCGCCCAGGGCTACATCACCGTCGAGGAGGACGGCATCACCCACGTCAGCCGCCGGCTGATGGACGCCACCACCGAGCTGGTGGCGGAGGGGGTGCCGCTCTCGGCGGTACTGGACGCCAGTCGGCGCACCCGGGAGCACGTGGACGCCATCGCCGAGATCTTCATCGAGGTGGTCGGCGAGCACCTGCTCAGCGCGCTGGCCGCCGACACCCCGCTGCCGCCCGGCGAGGCGGCCCGGCTCACCGAGCGCATCCTGCGGGTGCGACCGCTGGCGCGCACGGTCGCGGACGCCCAGTTCGCCCTCGCCATGGACCGGCGGGTGCACGTCGAGTACCTCGAACTCCTGCGCCAGCGACGGGAGAACGGCTCCGAGGCGTAACCGGGCCGCTGCGCGGGCAGGGATTCCCGCGCCCTGCCCGTACGTTGGAGGTGCCGCCGATGGCCCGACCGCTCAGCCGCCGCGCCGCTCTCGGCCTCGCCGCCGGGCTCGCCCCGGGGCTCGTGCTCGCCGCGTGCGGGTCCGACTCCCCGGCGCCGGGCGGCGGTTCGTCCGATGGTGGTTCGTCGGGCTCCGGTTCGTCCGACTCCGGTTCGTCCGGTGGTGGTTCGGCCGGCTCCGGCGGCACCCGGACGGTCCGGCACGCGCGCGGCGAGAGCACCGTGCCGGCCCGGGCGAACCGGGTGGTGGCCCTGGACACCGACGCGCTGGACTCGGTAATCACCCTCGGCCTCAGCCCGGTCGGCGCCACCACCGTCACCGCGGGCGCCCCGTTCCCCGCCTACCTGCCCGCCGAGCGGCTGTCCGGGACGAAGCCCGTCGGGGCCATCGGCCAGCCCAGCCTGGAGACGATCGCGGCACTGCGGCCGGACCTCATCCTGAGCAACCAGGTCCGCGACGACAAGCGGTACGACGAACTGTCGAAGATCGCGCCGACGGTGCTCTCCAAGACCACCGGACCGACCTGGAAGGAGAACGTCCGGCTGCACGCCGAGGCGCTGGGCCGCCAGGCCGAGGCCGACACGGCGGACGCGGCGTACCGGGCGAAGCTGCGGGACCTGGTCACCGCGCTCGGCGGACCGGCCAGGGCGGCGGCCACCCGGGTCGAGATGGCCCGCTTCCTGGCGGGTGCGCCGACCAGGCTCTACCTGAACGACACCTTCGTCGGCTCGCTGTTCAAGGATCTGGGGCTCGGGCGGCCCGCCAACCAGGACAAGCCCGGTTTCTCGATGGAGATCAGCCCCGAACAGGTGGACCAGGCCGCGGCCGACGTCATCTTCTACGCGGTGTACGGGGACGCGGCCAAGTCCGACCAGGGGAAGATCACCGAGGGGGCGCTCTGGAAGAACCTGGACGCCGTACGCAACGGGCGGGTGTTCCGGGTGGACGACAACCTGTGGATGCTCGGCATCGGCTACACCGGGGCCGGGCTGATCCTGGACGAGATCCGCAAGGACATGGCCCCGGCGGGCGGGTGACGGACGACGGGTGACAGCGAACAGCCGACAGCTGACAGATAACAGATTTCAGATAACAGATGATGAAATCTGTCATCTGAAATCCGTCACCCGTCATCCGCCGCCCGCCACGGCGCGCGTCACCCCTGCCCGTACCGGCCCGGCCGCAGGCGCCCGGTGAAGGCGAGGAAGGCCACGAACCCGCCGAGGACGACCCAGCCGGGCCAGCCCGCCAGCGACATCGTGAGCGGGTCCAGCTCGGCGTCCGGGTCCGCGAACTCCCGGACCATCGACACGCTCATGCTGCTCGTGAAGGCGTGCGCCAGCACCGCCGGGACCACCGACCCCGAGCGCAGCCTCAGCCAGGTGAAGACCGGCAGGACGAGCACACAGCTGACCGTCAGCGCGGGCACCGCCAGGTACCACGGCCGTCCCGGGTACTGGCCGCCCATCAGCAGCGTCGGCAGGTGCCAGAGCGCGAAGGCCGTCCCCGCGAGCAGGTAGGCCCGGACCAGCACCGCCCTGCGACCGGCGCCCTCACCCCCGCCCGCTCGCCGGCCGAGCAGCAGCAACCGGGGGAAGAGGAAGCCCTGCCAGCCGATCTCCTCGCCGAAGAACAGCGGCAGTGAGAGCACCATCCCGATCAGACCCTGGACCGCCCACGTTCCGATCCGCCCCGCGTCCAGCGAGCCGAAGCCGGCGAACGGGTAGCTGCCCACCAGCGCGCCGAGTGCCAGCGTCGCGGCCGTCAGCCCGCCGAGCACCCCGAGCGGCAGCAGGCAGGCCCGGACCGCACGGGCCCGGGGCCGCGGCCAGCGCAGTGCCAGCGCCTCCCGTACCCCGCCGCCCCGCTCGACGAGGCGGACCACCAGCAGCGCCGCCAGCGCCGGGGCCAGCATGGCGGCCGCGATGCAGATCTGCTCCAGCGCGCCGACCCCCTCCCGGGCGTCGGTGCGCTGGTAGCCCTCGGCGAGCAGCGGGGTCATCGCCGCCCACATCCCGGCGTAGGCGAGCACCAGGTAGACCAGCAGGCCGCGCCGTCGGACGGCGCTCGGCGGGGTTCGTGTCAGTAGCGTCATGCCGAGGACGCTACTGATCCGGAGGTTCGCCCCGGAACCAAGTGCACTGCCGTTCCCGGGGGTTGTCCACTACCGCCGCGATGGTCGAGTTTTCTGGGTGTACGGGGGCCCGCCGGAGGTGCTACCAGGGCCCCGCGCCCTGCTGTCCACCCTCGCGTGCGCCACGAATCGCCACGGAAGCTGCACGGAAAGGAAAATTGACGTATCGTCAGGCGTCACACAGCGGGGGCGACGGTGGTCCGCTCACCGTCGCCCCCGCCGTACTCCCCCGCCGGCCGGCACCCACGGCCCGGCGGGGCCCTCCACACCTCCCCGGGCCCGGGCCTGATGGGTTCAGGCCCGGGCCCGGTTCAGCTCCGGGCTGGACTCATGCCCGAAGTCTCCCCGGAGCCTGGTCAGTTGACGTTGACGGCCGTCCAGGTGGCGGCGACCGCGTTGTACTCCGCGCTGCCCGACCCGTACAGGTCCGCCGCCGCGCTGAGGGTGCCCGCACGGGCGCCCGCGTAGTCGGTGGTGGAGGTGAAGTACGTGGTCAGCGCGCGATACCAGATCTGCGCGGCCTTGTCCCGGCCGATGCCCGCGAGCGTGGAGTTGTCGTACGTCGGGCTGTTGTAGCTGAACCCGTTGACGGTCTTCGCGCCGCTGCCCTCGGACAGCAGGTAGAAGAAGTGGTTCGCCACCCCGGACGAGTAGTGCACGTCCAGGTTGCCGACGTTCGCGTCCCAGTAGTCCGCCGAGCCGCCGTCCTTGCTCGGCTGGTCCATGTACCGCAGCGGCGTACCGTTGCCGTTGAGGTTGATCAGCTCGCCGATCCAGTAGTTCGGCGGGTTGGAGGGCAGGTTGGCGTACCACTCGACCATCGTGCCCATGATGTCCGAGGTGGCCTCGTTGAGGCCGCCGGACTCGCCCGCGTAGTTGAGGTTCGCGGTGGCCGCGGTCACGCCGTGGCTCATCTCGTGGCCGGCCACGTCGATCTCGGTGAGCGGTGCGGTGTTGTTGCTGCCGTCGCCGTACGACATGCAGAAGCAGCTGTCGTCCCAGAAGGCGTTGACGTAGTTGGAGCCGTAGTGCACCCGGCTCAGGGCGCCGACGCCGTCGTTGCGGATGCCGTTGCGGCCGAAGGTGCTCTTGTAGAAGTCCCAGGTGGTGGCGGCACCGAACTGGGCGTCCACGGCGGCGGATTCGCGGTTGTTGACGGTGCCGTCGCCGAAGCTGTTGCTGGTGTTGGCGAACAGCGAGCCGGTGCCGTCGGTGCCGTTGTTGAGGTCGCTGGT
>NZ_JBSFJC010000116.1:0-25252 GCF_053597855.1 Kitasatospora sp. NPDC001225 | reverse complement strand
CGCTCCCGCAACTCAGCAAGATCATCGCGCCTAACGCCCACGGTCCTCGCAACTCCCACAGATCGCGGGTGTTGCGAAGACCGTTAGAACCCAAGGGCGGGCCGGGGCCTTCGTCGTGCCGGGGTGCCGGTCGTGCCGGGGCGGGGCGGGGCGGAACAGGGGGCCGGGTTCGGGATAGGACGGCGGCCGACGGGGTAGGCCCCGGGAACGAAAGAGGCCGAGACCCGTGGCGCCCTCCAGGAAAGGGCGCCACGGTTCCCGGCGCTTGGGCGGGCGCCCCCACCCAGGGCCGCCCGGCCTCGCACCTCCGACCCCCATCGGGGGTGCGACAGTGCCGCCACAGCCATCCCCCACGGTTGGGTGCGGCGGGCACGTTCACCATGGTGCGCGATCTCCATGGACGGCCAGTGACAGGAGTATGTCCAGTTCGTGGCGGATGGCCGTGCCCGGTTCGGTGCGGGTTCCGGTCGGTTCGTCCACCGGCCGGACCGGTGGTCCGTCCAGCCGTTCGTTCCCGGATGTGTTCCTGACAAAACTTGGGGGGCGGGCCGGGCGGGGGCCGACGCCCCGGGCCCCGGTACGGCCCCGGCGCGGTCCTGGCGTGGCCCCCGGTCCGGCTCGGGTCCGGCCCCGCCGGAGCCGTGGACCGCGTGCGTGTCCGTGCCGCGGCGTAGGCTGGAGACCCCCGGCCGCTCGGCGTGCCGGGCCGTTCGCGTTGCCCCGGCGGGCCTTCGCCGCCCCGGGACAGCACCAGCCACGGGACGAAGAAGAGACCCCAGATGAGTCTGACCGGACTGCTCGATGTCGTCGCGCGGGACGCGGCGCTCGCCGAGGCCATCGAGGCGGCCACCGCCACCGGAGCCGCGGCCGGCGGACGCCGCCACCTGGACCTGGTCGGGCCGCCCGCCGCCCGGCCGTTCGCCATCGCCGCGCTGGCCCGCGCGCTCGCCGGGCAGGCCGCCGGGGAACGGGGCCGTCCGGTGCTCGCCGTCACCGCGACCGGCCGGGAGGCCGAGGACCTCGCGGCCTCGCTGCGCTCGCTGCTGCCCGCCGACGCCGTCGCCGAGTTCCCGGCCTGGGAGACCCTGCCGCACGAACGGCTGTCGCCCCGCTCGGACACCGTCGGGCGCCGGCTGGCCGTGCTGCGCCGGATCGTGCACCCGAGGGCGGACGACCCGGCGGCCGGGCCGGTCCAGGTGATCGTCGCCCCGGTCCGCTCGGTGCTCCAGCCGCAGGTCAAGGGGCTGGCCGAGCTGGAGCCGGTGGCCGTCCGGCGCGGTGAGTCGTACGACCTGGAGGAGGTGGCCCGCCGGCTCTCCGCCGCCGCCTACGCGCGCGTCGAACTGGTCGAGAAGCGCGGCGAGTTCGCCGTCCGCGGCGGCATCCTGGACGTCTTCCCGCCGACCGAGGAGCACCCGCTGCGGGTGGAGTTCTGGGGCGACGAGGTCGAGGAGGTCCGGTACTTCAAGGTCGCCGACCAGCGCTCGCTGGAGATCGCCGAGCACGGCCTGTGGGCGCCGCCCTGCCGGGAGCTGCTGCTCACCGACGAGGTGCGGGCCCGGGCCGCCGAGCTGGCCGCCGAGCACCCCGGGCTGGCCGAGATCCTCGACCGGATCGCCGAGGGGATCGCGGTCGAGGGCATGGAGTCGCTGGCGCCGGTGCTGGTGGACGACATGGAGCTGCTGCTGGACGTGCTGCCGCTCGGCTCCGTCACGGTGGTCTGCGACCCGGAGCGGGTCCGCACCCGGGCCGCCGACCTGGTCGCGACCAGCCAGGAGTTCCTGCACGCGTCCTGGGTCGCGGCCGCGGCGGGCGGGGACCGGCCGATCGACCTGGAGGCCATCGACGTCTCCGCCGCCTCGCTGCGCTCGCTCGCCGAGGTGCGCGAGCACGCCGCCGAGATCGGGCTGCCCTGGTGGTCGGTCAGCCCGTTCGCGACCAGCGAGTCGACCGTCGACGGCATCCTGGAGTTCGACGCCAACACGCTGACCCTCGGCATGCACGCCGTCGAGGCCTACCGGGGCGACACCGCTCGGGCGATCGCCGACGCCAAGGAGCGGCTGGCCGCCGACTGGCGGGTCGTCATGGTGACCGAGGGCCACGGCCCGGCCTCCCGGCTCGCCGAGGTGCTGGGCAACGAGGGCATCCCGGCCCGCCTCGTCGCCGACCTCGCCGAGGCGCCCACCCGGGACGTCGTCCACGTCTCCTGCGGCTCGATCGAGCACGGCTTCGTCGACGAGGACCTGAAGCTCACGGTCATCACCGAGACCGACCTGTCCGGCCAGAAGTCCTCCACCAAGGACATGCGCCGGATGCCCTCGCGCCGCCGCAACGCGATCGACCCGCTGGCGCTGGTGGCCGGCGACTACGTCGTCCACGAGGCGCACGGCGTCGGCAAGTACGTCGAGATGGTGCAGCGCACCGTCCAGGGCGCCACCCGCGAGTACCTGGTGCTGGAGTACGCCCCGGCCAAGCGCGGCCACCCCGGCGACCGGCTGTTCGTGCCGACCGACCAGCTCGACCAGGTCACCAAGTACGTCGGCGGCGAGGCCCCGACGCTGCACCGGCTCGGCGGCGCGGACTGGGCGAAGACCAAGCAGCGGGCCAAGAAGGCGGTCAAGGAGATCGCCGCCGACCTGATCAAGCTGTACTCGGCCCGGATGGCCGCCCCCGGCCACACCTTCGGCCCGGACACCCCGTGGCAGCGCGAGCTGGAGGACGCCTTCCCGTACGCGGAGACGCCCGACCAGCTGACCACCATCGCCGAGGTCAAGTCCGACATGGAGAAGTCCGTCCCGATGGACCGGCTGATCTGCGGCGACGTCGGCTACGGCAAGACCGAGATCGCGGTGCGGGCCGCGTTCAAGGCCGTGCAGGACGGCAAGCAGGTGGCGGTGCTGGTGCCGACCACGCTGCTGGTGCAGCAGCACTTCTCGACCTTCGCCGAGCGCTACGCCAACTTCCCGGTGACGGTGAAGGCGCTGTCCCGCTTCCAGACCGACAGCGAGGCCAAGGCCGTCCTGGAGGGGCTGTTCGAGGGCTCGGTGGACGTCGTCATCGGCACCCACCGGCTGTTCTCCTCCGAGACCAGGTTCAAGGACCTCGGCCTGGTCATCGTCGACGAGGAGCAGCGCTTCGGCGTCGAGCACAAGGAGCAGCTGAAGAAGCTGCGCGCCAACGTGGACGTGCTCACCATGTCCGCGACCCCGATCCCGCGCACCCTGGAGATGGCGGTCACCGGCATCCGCGAGATGTCCACCATCACCACCCCGCCGGAGGAGCGGCACCCGGTGCTGACCTTCGTCGGGCCGTACGACGAGAAGCAGATCTCGGCCGCGATCCGGCGTGAACTCCTGCGCGAGGGCCAGGTGTTCTACATCCACAACCGGGTGGAGTCGATCGACAAGGCGGCCGCCCGGCTGAAGGACCTGGTGCCCGAGGCGCGGATCGCCACCGCGCACGGGCAGATGGGGGAGACCCAGCTGGAGAAGGTCGTCGTCGACTTCTGGGAGAAGGAGTTCGACGTCCTGGTGTCGACCACGATCGTGGAGTCCGGCATCGACATCTCCAACGCCAACACCCTGATCGTGGAGCGCGGCGACACCTTCGGCCTCTCCCAGCTGCACCAGCTGCGCGGCCGGGTCGGCCGAGGCCGCGAGCGCGGCTACGCGTACATGCTGTACCCGCCGGAGAAGCCGCTCACCGAGACCGCGCACGAGCGGCTGGCCACCATCGCCCAGCACACCGAGATGGGCGCGGGCATGTACGTCGCGATGAAGGACCTGGAGATCCGCGGCGCGGGCAACCTGCTCGGCGGCGAGCAGTCCGGGCACATCGCGGGCGTCGGCTTCGACCTCTACATGCGGATGGTCGGCGAGGCGGTGGCGGAGTTCCGCGAGTCGCTGGCCGGCGGCGGGGAGGCGGAGGAGGAGCCGCTGGAGGTGAAGATCGAGCTGCCGGTCGACGCCCACGTGCCGCACGACTACGCGCCCGGCGAGCGGCTGCGGCTGCAGGCGTACCGCTCGATCGCCGCGGTCAACTCGGAGGAGGACATCCAGCAGGTCCGGGACGAGCTGGTGGACCGCTACGGCAAGCTGCCCGAGCCGGTGGAGAACCTGCTGCTGGTCGCGGCGCTGCGGCTGTACGCCCGCCGGTGCGGGATCTCGGACATCACCCTCCAGGGCTCCAACGTGCGCTTCGGGCCGGTGGAGCTGCGGGAGTCCCAGCAGCTGCGGCTGAACCGGCTCTACCCGCGCAGCCAGGTGAAGGCGGCGGCCCAGCAGCTGCTGGTGCCGCGCCCGAGCACCGGGCGGATCGGCGGCAAGCCGCTGGTCGGGCGGGAGCTGCTGGGCTGGTGCAGCGAGTTCCTGTCGGCGATGTTCGACGACCTGGCGGGGGCGAAGAAGTAGCGTCCGCCCCTCGGGTGGTCCACGGCGGTCTCGGGCTCTGCCCGGGGCCGCCGTTCCGTTTCTGTCCGCCTGCCTGTCCGTCCGCCTGAGCGGGGCGGGGCTGCGGCTGTGAACAGGGCTGTCAGCCGATCTTCCACTGGCCGGTCTGCGGGGCGAAGCCGCTGTCCAGGCCGAACTGGGCCTTGTCGAGCTTGACGTCCTTCGGGACCTCGAAGGTGACGAAGCCGAGGGCGCTCTCGCCGGGGGCGATGGTGGCCGGGACCTGGAAGCTCGGGCCGGCCTTGGTGTCGGCGACCGTGGTGCCGAAGGCCTGGCCCTGGGCGTCCAGCACCTTGGCGCCGTTGCCCGGGGCGTCGCTGTAGGCCTTCTTGCCGCTGGCCTTGATCCGGAACTGGACCGCGACGAAGCGCTTGCCGTCGGCCGGGTGGATGTACTCGTTGTCGGCCTCGGCGTTGTCGACCACCTTCACCAGCGTCACCTCGGCGGTGTCGGCCGGGTCGTTGCCCTTGAGCGGGATGGTGTCGCCGACCTGCGCCACCTTGGGGGCGTCGGCCGGCTTGCCGCCGCCGGCGGGCGCGCTCGCGGCGGCGCTCTGCTTGGGCTCGGTGGCGACGGACGGGCCGCCGGTGGAGTTGCACGCCGTCGCGGTGAGCGTGATCAGGGCGGCGCCCAGCAGCAGGGAGGCGGTGCGGCGGCGGGGGGTCGCGGACATGGGTGTTCTCCCGGTGATCGGTGGTCTTCCTGGCGCCGCCCCCGTTCGGTGGCGACGGAGAGATCACACCACTCGGGCGTGAACCATGTCAATGCGATTTCACAAAAGAGCTCTGTTCACATGTGAACTGGGATCGAGGGGCGCGTCGCTATGCTGTGCGGTCACAGCCCCGAGCCGCCCACCCCCGGCCCGGCGCCCAGCCCCCGCCCGCCGTGCGGTCGCAGCCCCCACCGAAGGAGCCCCCGTGCCGGACCGTCCCGAAGTGACCGCCGCCGAGATCGCCCGGCTGGCCGGCGTCGGCCGGGCCGCGGTCAGCAACTGGCGCCGCCGCCACCCCGACTTCCCGCGCCCGGTCGGCGGCACCGACGCCAGCCCGGCCTTCGCGCTCGCCGAGGTCGAGTCCTGGCTGCGTGCCCAGGGCAAGATCGCCGAACTCCCGCTGCTGGAGCGGGTCTGGCAGCTCGTCGACACCCTCCGCGACCCGGCCGGCCACCCCGCCGCCCCGCTGGTCGAGGCGGGCGCCCTGCTCCTGCTGCTGCACCGCGAGCCCGGACAGTGGGCCGAACTCGCCGACCGGCCCGACACCCGGCTCGCCCTCGCACTGCCCCGGGCCGTCGCCGGCACCGCCGTGCACGCCTTCGGCCCGGACGGCGCCCGCACCCTCGGCCTCCCCGGCCTGCTCGGCAGCACCCAGCTGGACCTCGCCCGGCTGCTCGCCGAACTCGCCGCCCAGGCCGGCCCGGTCGGCGCGTACGAGCAGCTGCTCACCCGGTACGCCGAGGCCAACACCCGCCAGCTCAGCCCCACCCCGCCGGAGGCCGCCGAGCTGCTCGCCGCCGTCGCCGGCGTCCCCGCCACCGTGCTCGACCCGGCCGTCGGCCTCGGCTCCGTCCTGCTCGCCCACCCGCCGACCACCGGCCGCTACGGCCAGGACGCCGACCCGGTCGCCGCCGCCCTCGCCCGGCTCCGGATCGCCCTGCACACCCCCGCCGACGAGCCCGGCCCGCTGCCGCTCGACCTGCGGGCCGGCGACGCCCTGCGCGCCGACGGCTTCCCCGGCGACACCTTCGAGGCGGTGCTCTGCCAGCCCCCGTACAACGAGCGCGACTGGGGCCACGACGAGCTGCAGTACGACACCCGCTGGCCCGGCGGGCTCGTCCCGCCGCGCGGCGAGTCCGAACTCGCCTGGGTGCTGCACTGCCTCGCCCACACCCGCCCCGGCGGCCTCGCCGCGCTGCTGCTCCCGCCGACCGTCGCCGCCCGCCGGGCCGGCCGCCGCATCCGGGCCGAACTGCTCCGCTCCGGCGCGCTGCGGGCCGTCATCGCGCTGCCGGCCGGCGCCGCCCCGCCGTACGGCGTCCCGCTGCACCTGTGGGTGCTGCGCGCGCCCCTGCCGGGAAGCGACTTCCGCCAGGTGCTGATGCTGGACGCCGGGGCGTCGGCCTCCGGCCCGGCACCCACCGGACCGGGCGGGGCCGCCGGGGCGCAGGCCGCCGAGGGGGGCCGGGACAAGGTCGACTGGACCGGGCTGCGCCGCACCGTCCTGGACGCCTGGCGCGGCTTCGACCTCGCCGCGCGCGAGGGCCTGCCCGTCCCCGCCGACCGCCCCGGCGTCCACCGGGTGATGGCCGCCATCGACCTGCTCGACGACGAGACCGACCTCTCCCCGGCCCGGCACGTCCCGCCCGCCGCCCCGCTCGGCGGCGCGGCCGAACTCTCCCACCTCGGCGGCCGGCTCGCCGAACTGCTGGCCGACCTGCCCGACCCGGTCACGCTGCTGCCGCGGCCGGGCGCCGCGACCGACAGTGCCTCCGGTGCCGCGCCCGTCGGGGTGGTCACCATCGGCGAGCTGGTCCGCGGCGGCGCGCTGGAGGTGTACTCCTCCGGCACCGGTGCCGCCACCCGGCCGGCCGGTTCGGGCGGCACCCCCGTCGTCACCGACCAGGACCTCGCCACCGGAGCCGCCCCCAGCGCCGTCCTCGCCACCGGCCCCGGCCCGGCCGGGGACGTCCGCACCCGCCCCGGCGACGTCCTGGTCCCCGCCCTCGGCGGCGGCACCGCCCGGGTCGTCCCCGCCGAGGGCCCGCTGGTCGGCGCCGCCCTCGGCCGCCAACTCCACCTCCTGCGGCCCGACCCCGCCGCCCTCGACCCCGAGTTCCTGGCCGGCCAGTTCCGCTCCACCGCCGGCACCCGACGCGCCGCCAGCCACGCCACCACCACCGCCCGCCTCGACATCCGCCGCGTCGAACTGCCCCGCCTCCCCCTCCCCGCCCAGCACCGCCTCGGCACCGCCTTCGCCCGCCTCGCCGCCTTCGACGCCGCCCTCACCCAGGCCGCCGCCCTCGGCCGCGGCCTCGCCCGGGCCGCCACCGACGCCCTGGCGACCGGCGCCCTGGCGCCGCCGGAGTAGGGCACACCTCCCAGCGGTGCACGCACCCCGAGGCGGCGTGCGGCTCCGACGTGGACGACCGGTCCCGCCCCGGGGCCCGTCCTCGGGTCGGCGTCGCGCCCCGCTCCGGTGGGCGGCGGTGTCCCCAGGTGGGGCGGGGTCCGTTCCGGAGGTGACCACGGCTCAGTACCGGCGCGGTACCGGCGTGATACCGATGCGGCAGCAGGCGGACGGAAGCCCTCCGGGGCGACCGGGCCTGGCGGTACGGTGGGCGCAGCCGTTCGCACCGTCCGTCGGTGCCGGTCCTCACCAGCTCAGGAGCGCGCATGTCAGGGCAGTACCCCGGGCAGTTCGGACCGCCGCCCGGCGGAGCGCCGTACGGGCCGGGGCCGGGGCCGGGGTACGCGCCGGGCACGGTGCCGGGCGGGCGGCCGGGCGGGCTGCCCCGGCCGGTGGCGGTGGCCGGACAGGCTCCGGTACCCGGGCGGTTCGGGGTGGTCGCGCGGGTGCTCTGCGCGCTGGCCCCGCTGCTCACCTTCGGTCTGCTCGGGGCCGTCCCCTCGCTGCTGCTGGCGGTCCGGCGCCGACGAGCGTACGACATCCTCGGCGCGGCGGTGTTCTGCGCGCTGCTGCTCACCATGATCGTCTCCGCCGGGATCGCGGGCACCCTGAAGAATCCGGCCGCCGACACCACCGGCTCGATCACCCTGGCCGTGCTCTGGCTCCTGCCGACGGCGCACTTCCTGGTGATGGACAGCCGCGCGGTCTGGCTGGCCGGGCGGCCGGCGCCGCAGGCCGTACCGTCGGGCGTGCCGCAGGCCGTTTCGCCGTACGCGGTGCCCGACGTCTCGCCGTACGCGGCGACCGTACCGGGGTACGGCGTGCCCGCTCCCGCCGCCCAGGGCCCGGTGACCCCGGCCCCCGAGACCGCCCACGACCTGCGCGAGCTGGGCGAGTTGCTGCGCCGCCAGGCCCGCGAGGACCGGCCGTGACCGCCACCCGGCTGATCGCCGGCCGCTACCGGCTCACCGAGAAGATCGGCCACGGCGGCATGGGCCAGGTCTGGGCCGGCCAGGACGAACGGCTGTACCGTCCGGTCGCGGTCAAGCTGCTCCGCCCCGAGCACCTGGTCCCCGGCGGGACCGGCTCCGGCGGCGAACGGGCCCGCCACGGTGACGAGTTGCGCCGCCGCTTCCTGCGTGAGTGCCGGGTCACGGCCGCGCTCGACCACCCCGGGCTGGTCACCGTCTTCGACGCGGGCGAGGACGAGGGCGAGCTCTACCTCGTCATGCAGCGCATCCCCGGCGTCAACCTGGCCGACCTCATCGCCGAGGACGCGCCCTTCCCGATCGAGCGCGCGGCGGCCGTCGCCGCGCAGCTGTGCACCGCGCTGGCCGCCGTCCACGCCATCCCGGTGGTCCACCGCGACCTCAAGCCGAGCAACGTCATGGTCCGCGAGGACGGCCGCACCGTCCTGCTCGACCTCGGTATCGCCACCGCCCTCGACACCGAGACCACCCGGCTCACCCTCACCGGCGTGCCCGTCGGCAGCCCCTCCTACATGGCGCCCGAACAGGCCCTCGCCGCCACCACCGACCCGCGCAGCGACCTCTACGCGCTCGGCTGCCTGCTGCACGAGATGCTGGCCGGGGAGGAGCCGTTCCGGGCCCCCACCGCGCTCGGCGTCCTGCGCCGGCACGTCGACGAACCGCCCGTCCCGCTGCGGGAGTTGCGCCCCGAGGTGCCGCAGCCGCTGGAACAGCTGGTGCTCGACCTGCTCGCCAAGCAGCCCGCCGACCGCCCGGCCGACGCCCGGACCGTGTACGCGCGGCTGCTCCCGCTGCTGCCCCCGGCCGACGGCGCCCCGCAGCCCCGCTACACCCCGCTGCCGGACCCGGCCCGGCCCTTCCGCTACCCGCACCAGCCGCAGGCCGATGCGGCCGCCCCGGTTGCCCCGGCCGCCCCGCCGTCGGTGGTCCGCTCCGAGCCGCGACCCTTCCTCATCCCGCCCGCGCCTTCGACCCCTCCGACGCCTGCCCCCGTTCCCGCGGGCCCGGACCTCGGCGCCGAGTGCGCCCGGCTCTCCGACCTGGTCGACGCCGGCCGCCACACCGAGGTACTCGGCCTCGCCGCCCGTCTGCTGCCCCGGGCCGAGGCCGAACTCGGCGACGCCGCACCCCTGGTGCGCACCATCCGCAGCATCTACGCCCGCACCCTCCTGCACGAGGGCCACCCCCAGCAGGCCCTCCCCGAGTACCGCCGCCTCGCCGCCACCGCCGACGGCGGCCCGCACGGACCCCAGGGCCTCGACCACCGCTACCGCGCCGCCATCTGCCTCGACCGGCTCGGCCACGGCCCCGAAGCCCTCGCCGAGTACCAGGCCCTCCTCACCGCCCACACCACCCGCCTCGAATCCGGCCTCGACACCGACCCCGAGCGCGGCTACGACCTCCGCGAACGCATCGGCCTCCACCTCGCCGCCACCGGAGACCCCCAGAACGCCTGGCAGTGGCTCCTCCCCCTCCTCCTCGAACGCGAACGCCGCGACGGCCCCCACCACCCCACCGTCCGCCGCCTCCGCCAATCCCTCTCCACCCTCACCCCCACCGCCACCCCCTGGCCCCCGCCCCGCCCCTGAGGCGGCGGCTCGTCGGGCGGGCCGTGTGGGAGGAGACCGCTTCGCCCTCACCCCCACCGCCACCTCCTGGCTCCCATCCCGCCGAGGCGGTGGCTCGTCGGGCGGGCCGTGGGGTGGGGACCGCTTCACCCTCACTTTCACCGCCGCTTCCTGGACCGCGCCCCGTCTCTGAGGGGGCGCGGCGTCGGGTGGGCTGTGGGGAGGGGACTGCTTCGTCCTCACTCTCACCGCCACTCCCCGGCCCCCACCCCGCCGCTGAGCGAGCGGGGCATCGGGCAGGCAAGGGGAGGAGACCGCGCCACCCTCACCCCGACCGCCACCCCTGGCTCCCGCCCCGCCACTGAGGGAGCGGCTCGTCAGGTGGGCCGTGGAGAGGCGACCGTTCCACCCTCACCCTCACCGCCGCCCCCTGGCTCCCATCCCGCCGCTGAGAGGGCGGGGTGTCGGGCGGGCTGTGGGGAGGGGACCGCTTCACCCGTACTCTCACCGCCGCCCCTGGCACCCGCCGCTGAGCGAGCGGGGCATCGGGCAGGCAAGGGGAGGGGACCGCCGTGGTCGGTGCCGGACGACCTGTGGGGCAGGACCGAGCCGCCGCTGCCGGTGCGGCAGCGGCGGCTCCATGGATCCGGCCGCCCGCCGTTGGACGACCGGAGCCGTCTGCCGCAGGAGTGCGGCTTCGGGACTGGCACGCACTGGGACGGGGGAGCGGCCGCCTCAGCTGCCGTCGACCGGGCAGCACCGTGCCGTGACGTGGACCGGTCGCGGGCGGCGATCGACGGCTCGCATCTGACGGCCCGCAACGGGAGCGGGTCCGGTCGGCCGTGCCGCGCCGTGCCGTGCGGGGCTCGGAGCGGCATGCGGCGGCTGGTGGTCAGGAGCGTCATGCCGACCGGCGGCTCGCATCGTTGGGTTCGTCGCGATGGCCCGCACGGGGGTCGGGTCCGGTCGGCTGCACCGGTTCGAATCCGGAGCGCCGTGTGACGGTTGGCGGCCGGGGCGTGCCGTCGGCTGTCATGCCGGGAGGTGGCTCCGCGCTGTTGGGGCCGTCACGGTGACTGCAAGGCGGCTGAGTCCGTCGGCTGCGCCGGGCCGGGTTCGAGGCGCCGTGTGACGGCAGGTGGCTGGCGCATGCTGTCGGCTGTCACGCCAGCCGGCGGCAAGCGCCACGACAGCACCTGGCGCCTGCCCCTCCTGGGCGCCGTCCTCCGTCGCCGGTTGCGGCTCGGGCTCACCGGCCGCCGGATGACCGCGTGGGCGTGGCGTTCCCCCGTGCGGGCGCCGACCGGTGCGGGGCGGCTGGGAGTGGGAAGTCGGCCGGATCGACTTCCAGCGCTCCTCGTCCCCCGTGGCCGCTTGCGGCTCTGGCCCACCACACGGTGGACGACCGCGTGGGCGTGGCGTTCCCCCGTGCGGGCGCCGACCGGTGCGGGGCGGCTGGGAGTGGGAAGTCGGCCGGGTCGACTTCCTGTGCTTGTGCGGGCGTGGTGGGGGACGGCAGGGCTGGGGCGTCGGGTAGCGGCGGCTGAGGCTGGCTTTCCGCGCTGCCTGGGATGCCGTCTCCAGTAGCTGGTTGCGGCTCGGGCTCACCGGCCGCCGGACGACCGTGTGGGTGTGGTGTTTCCCTGGGCGGGCGCCTCCCGGCGCGGGGTGGGGGTGCGGGAGTAGGAAGTCGGCCGGGTCGACTTCCTGTGCTCGTGTGGGCGTGGTGGGAGGTGGCGGGGCTGGGGCGTGGGAAGTCAGTAGGGCGGCGGCTTCCCGCGCTGCCCTGGACGGCCCTGGACGGCGTCCGTCGTGGCTGGTTGCAGCTCGGGCTTACCGGCCGCCGGACGACCGTGTGGGTGTGGTGTTTCCCTGGGCGGAGCCTCCCGGCGCGGGGCGGGGGTGCGGGAGTGGGAAGTCGGCCGGGTCGACTTCCTGTGCTCATGTGGGCGGGGTGGGGGTCTCGGGTTGGCGGTCCAGCTGGGGCTGAGGAACCGGGGCCGGTGTGCGGGAGTGGGAAGTCGGCCGGGTCGACTTCCTGTGCTCGCGTGGGTGTGTGGGGGGCCTCGGGGATGGTGGTCTGGCCGGTTTGGGGAAGTGGGAAGTCGGCCGGGTCGACTTTCTGTGCTCGTGCGGGCGGGGTGGGGACAGCGGGGTGGTGGCTTCCCGGCCCGGCCCGGGGTGGGGGTGCGGGGGTAGGTTCGGGGGGTGACGACGAATGCTGTGCCGACGGAGACTCCGGGCGCGAAGTTGATCCTGCTGACCACCACCCACCGGGTGGCTCCCGGCCTGCTGGCGTGGCCGGCGTGGGAGGCGTTGCGGTCGGCGGGGCGGGTGCTGGTGGGGGACGAGGGGCATCCGCAGGTGGCGGCGGTGCGGCAGGCCGGGGTGGTCGTGGAGGCGGTGCCGGCCGGGTCGGCGCCCGCGTTGGCGCGGCTGCTGACGGGGCAGCCCGCGGGGGCCGGGCCGACGGTGTGGCTGGGCAGCCCGGACGGGGACCCGGGGCTGACCGACGCGCTGGCGCGGCTGGCGGTGGAGCACGCCGGCGAGGTGCCGGAGATCGAGGTGCTGCCCGGCTCGTACGACCTGCCGGGGTCGCGGCTGCTGGACCTGGTGACGGTGATGGACCGGCTGCGCTCCCCGGGCGGTTGCCCCTGGGACGCCGAGCAGACGCACGAGAGCCTGGTGAAGTACCTGGTCGAGGAGGCGTACGAGCTGGTCGAGGCGATCGAGGCGGGGGACCGGGAGACGCTGCGCGAGGAGCTGGGCGACGTCCTGTTCCAGGTGTTCTTCCACTCCCGGATCGCCGAGGACCACCCGACGGAGCCGTTCACCGTCGACGACGTGGCCGGGGACATCGTCGAGAAGCTGATGTACCGGCACCCGCACGTGTTCGGGAACGTCGAGGTCGAGGGCGCCACGGAGGCGGAGGCGAACTGGGAGCAGCTGAAGGCGGCCGAGAAGGCGGACCGCGAGTCGGTGCTGGACGGCGTGCCGGCCGGGCTGCCCTCGCTGGCGTACGCGGCGAAGCTGGTGTCGCGGGTGCGCCGGGCGGGTTTCACGGGGGTGCCGGACGAGGCGTACGGGCTGCCGGCCGAGCTGACGGCCGATTCGGCGGGCCGGCTGCTGCTCGCGGTGGTGCAGCGGGCGCACGACGCGGGGGTGGACGTGGACGCCGCGCTGCGGTCGGCCGCGCGCGGTTACCGGGACGCGGTGCGCGCGGCCGAGGGCCTCGGTCCGGTCGGGGAGTAGGCGCTCAGGCCGCCGTGGCGGTGCGCTCGGGGCGCCGCTGCGGCGGGACGAGTTCGCCGATGGCCTCGCCGACGAGGAGGACGAGTTCGGCGAGCCGCTCCAGGTCGAGGTGGTCGGGCAGGTCCGCCAGCGAGATGATCCGCTCGCCGTCGGGGCCGGCCACGGCGAACAGGTCGATCGGCCCGAGGTGCTTCTCGGCGGTGTCCACGAGGGCGGCGACGTCGCTGGGGCGGCGGATGTCGCCGCAGACGCCGACGACGGGGCAGCCCGGCCGGTCGAGTTCGGCGGCGAGGTCCTCGGCGATGCCGGCGTACTGGTCGGCGATGAGCATTCCGGCGGTGCCGGCGGCGGCGAACCGGCGGGCGAGGCCCGCGCCCGACCCGCCGTCGAGGACCGCGATGACGACGACTGACCCGCTGACCCGCATGGTCTGCTCCTCCCTGTGGGCGACACCGCACCGGCGCCCACGCGTACTGCGGAGGATCGTAGGCACGTCCTGACCCTCCGCAACAGGGATTACCCCTCAGGTGACCAGGCTCACGCCCGCCCCGCGGCCAAGAGTCGGCCAAGAGCTGTCCACGGACCGGCCACGGGACGTCAACGGAGTGTTGGCGCGCCCGACGCGTCCGGTTGCGGAAGCGCGGCGGAGGAGCGGCGGGGAAGCGGCGCCCCGCCGGAGGGAGGGCGCGCCCGTCGCACCGGATACGGTCGGTCCATGCCAGCTCAGCCCGTCCCCGCCCGGCCCGCCGCCCCGTCGTCCGACGCCCCCGCCCCGCAGCTGTTCACCTGGGAGTTCGCCGCCGACCCGTACCCCGCCTACGCCTGGTTGCGCGAGCACTCCCCGGTGCACCGCACCACCCTGCCGAGCGGGGTGGAGGCCTGGCTGGTGACCAGGTACGCGGACGCCCGGCAGGCGCTCGCGGACAGCCGGCTGTCGAAGAACCCGGCGCACCACAGCGGGCAGGCGCACCGCACCGGCCGGGTGGGCATCCCGGGGGAGCGGCAGGCGGACCTGATGACCCACCTGCTGAACATCGACCCGCCGGACCACACCCGGTTGCGCCGGCTGGTGTCGAAGGCGTTCACCCCGCGCCGGGTGGCCGAGTTCGAGCCGCGGGTGCAGCAGCTCACCGACCGGCTGATCGACGGCTTCGCGCAGCGCGGTTCGGCGGACCTGATCCACGAGTTCGCGTTCCCGCTCCCCATCTACGCGATCTGCGACATGCTCGGGGTGCCGGCCGAGGACCAGGACGACTTCCGCGACTGGGCCGGGATGATGATCCGCCACGGCGGGGGCCAACGCGGCGGCGTGGGGCGGGCGGTGAAGCGGATGCGGGCGTACCTGCTGGAGCTGATCCACCGCAAGCGGGCGGACCTCGGGGACGACCTGATCTCGGGCCTGATCCGGGCCGGCGACCACGGTGAGCACCTGACCGAGAACGAGGCCGCGGCGATGGCCTTCATCCTCCTGTTCGCGGGTTTCGAGACCACCGTGAACCTGATCGGCAACGGCACCTACGCGCTGCTGCGCAATCCGGAGCAGCGCCGGCTGCTGCAGGAGTCGGTGGTGCGCGGGGAGAGCGCGCTGCTGGAGACCGGGATCGAGGAACTCCTGCGCTACGACGGGCCGGTGGAGCTGGCGACCTGGCGGTTCGCGACCCGTCCGCTGACCATCGGCGGGGTGGACATCCCGGTCGGCGACCCGGTGCTGGTGGTGCTGGCCGCGGCGGACCGCGACCCGGCCCGGTTCGCGGCGGAGAACACCCTGGACCTGGCCCGGAAGGACAACCCCCACCTGGGCTTCGGGCACGGCATCCACTACTGCATCGGCGCTCCGCTGGCGCGGCTCGAAGGGCGTGCCGCGCTGGCCACGCTGCTTTCCCGGCTGCCCGATCTGCGGCTCGCGGAAAGCCCGGAGAATCTGCGCTGGCGGGGTGGTCTGATCATGCGTGGCCTGCGCGAACTCCCGGTGGAATTCAGCCCGGAGAGCCGTTCCCCGCACGCCCCTCCGCACCCCGTTCCGGATGCCTCTTCGACGCCTCCGACCTGCTGAGATCACGCTGACGGGACGTCGCCGATCGCCCGCCGACGGGGGTGTGAACACCCATCAATCCGGACATAACGCCGCTGTTGGTAGGCGATCGGACACGGGCCGTAATTGTTGTGTGATATCGGTGATATGAGCTTGTGATTGGTCTGATGATCTGTCTACTCTCCCTGGAGTTCGCAGCTGCGGACCTCGTACGCGGAACGCCGAATCCTGCCCGCCGCGTCACGGGAAACCGACCAGAACCCTGGGCAGGGGCGGGGGAACCAGGTTTGTTGCCGTCTCCCCACGGCTTGGGGTGAAGCCGCCCGAGCGGAAATCGTTTCCGCGTACGGCGGCCGGGCCACCTCCCGGTCCGAACCCGACAGCTCACCTCGCAGGCGTACGGAGAGGGACCTCTTCATGCTGTTCGTTGGAACTGGCCGTCACCGTCGTCGCACCCAGGCCGAGAAGGCCATCGCCGTCGCCGGTGTGGCCGGCGTCGGACTCGCGATGCCGCTCCTCACCGCCACCGGCGCCTCCGCCGCCCCGGCCTCCACCTGGGACTCCGTCGCCCAGTGCGAGAGCGGCGGCAACTGGAGCATCAACACCGGCAACGGCTTCTACGGCGGCCTCCAGTTCACGTCCAGCACCTGGAAGGCGTACGGCGGCACCGCCTACGCGGCGCAGGCCAACCAGGCCAGCAAGGCCCAGCAGATCTCGGTCGCCGAGAAGGTGCTGGCCTCGCAGGGTCCGGGCGCCTGGCCGGTCTGCTCCCAGAAGGCCGGTCTGACCAAGGGCGGTGCCCCGGCCTCGGTCGACACCTCCTCGGACGCCAAGCCGCAGTCCGCCCCCAAGCAGCAGGCCCCGAAGCCCGCCGCCAAGCCGGCCGAGAAGCCGGTCGCGCAGAAGCCCGCCGCCCAGAAGCCGGCCCAGAAGCCCGCCGCGCAGCCGGTCCAGCAGGTCGCCCCGCAGCAGCAGGCGCAGCCGCAGACCCCGGGCTTCTCCGGCAAGGCCGGCTGGGACGCCGACGCCAAGGTGTACTGGTACCAGAACAACGGCGGCTGGTACTGGACCAGCCACCAGAGCGTCTACCAGCAGTACGCCGGCCAGGCCGCCGCCCAGCCGCAGTACGCCCCGCGCGCCGCGCAGCAGGCCCCGCAGGCCGCCGGCCACGACTACACCGTCCGTGCCGGTGACACCCTGTCGACCATCGCCGCCGCCCAGGGCGTGTCCGGCGGCTGGAGCGCGCTGTACGAGCAGAACCACTCCACCGTCGGCGGCGACCCGAACCTGATCATGCCCGGCCAGGTGCTGCACCTCGGCTGAGCCGCCCCACCCGACGCCGGCAGCGCCCCGCGGCCGGTGGTGCCCCGAAGCGGGGAGCACCCGCCGCCGGGGGCGCCCGCCGCCGCGCCGGAGCGCTCGGCGCCGACGCCGCTCCACCCCGCCGTCCGAAGGGGGCCGGTCCTACCGGTCCCCTTCGTCCGCATTCGCCCGCTCCGGTGGGACAAGCTGGGACAAGCAGGTGAACTACCGGTGGGTAGCAGGGCCACACGGTGAGACGGGACCGAGGCCGACGCGGCCACGGCAGCCCGGGCGGTTAGGCTCTGGTCGTAACGACTCCGCAATCGTCCTGCTGGCAGCACCACCGTCAGACCGGACCCTGCTCTCGCAAGGAGATGCCTCGTGCCGTCCATCGATGTCGTCGTAGCCCGTGAGATCCTCGACTCCCGCGGCAACCCCACGGTCGAGGTCGAGGTCGGCCTCGACGACGGCAGCACGGGTCGTGCCGCTGTCCCGTCGGGTGCCTCCACCGGTGCCTTCGAGGCGCTGGAGCTGCGCGACGGCGACAAGAACCGCTACTTCGGCAAGGGCGTCGAGAAGGCCGTCCTGGCCGTCATCGAGCAGATCGGCCCGGAGCTGGTCGGCTACGACGCCACCGAGCAGCGCCTGATCGACCAGGCCATGCTGGACCTGGACGCCACCCCGGACAAGTCCTCGCTCGGCGCCAACGCCATCCTGGGCGTCTCGCTGGCCGTCGCGCACGCCGCCTCCGAGGCCAGCGACCTGCCGCTGTTCCGCTACCTGGGCGGCCCGAACGCGCACGTCCTGCCGGTCCCGATGATGAACATCCTCAATGGTGGGTCGCACGCGGACTCCAACGTCGACATCCAGGAGTTCATGATCGCCCCGATCGGTGCGGAGTCCTTCTCCGAGGCCGTCCGCTGGGGCGTCGAGGTCTACCACACGCTCAAGGGCGTGCTGAAGGAGCGCGGCCTGTCCACCGGTCTGGGCGACGAGGGCGGCTTCGCCCCGAACCTGGACTCCAACCGCGAGGCCCTGGACCTCATCGTCGAGGCCATCGAGAAGGCCGGCTACGTGCCCGGCCGTGACGTCGCGCTGGCCCTGGACGTCGCCTCCTCCGAGTTCTACGAGGACGGCGCCTACCGGTTCGAGGGCAAGGACCTCACCGCCGCCGAGCTCATCGAGTACTACGCCGAGCTGGTCGCCGCCTACCCGCTGGTCTCCATCGAGGACCCGCTGGACGAGTCGGACTGGGCCGGCTGGAAGGCCATGACCGACAAGCTGGGCGACAAGGTCCAGCTGGTCGGCGACGACCTGTTCGTCACCAACCCGGCCCGTCTGGCCCGCGGCATCGAGACCGGCACCGCCAACGCGCTGCTGGTGAAGGTGAACCAGATCGGTTCGCTGACCGAGACCCTGGACGCCGTCGAGCTGGCCCAGCGCAACGGCTACCGCTGCATGATGTCGCACCGCTCCGGCGAGACCGAGGACGTCACCATCGCCGACCTGGCCGTCGCCACCAACTGCGGCCAGATCAAGACCGGTGCCCCGGCCCGCTCCGAGCGCGTCGCCAAGTACAACCAGCTGCTGCGCATCGAGGAGATCCTCGACGACGCCGCCGAGTACGCCGGCCGCGGCGCCTTCCCGCGCTTCCGCCACGAGGGCTGAGCGCTCCCGGTAGCGCACGCCTGACCGGTGCCCCGCCGTTCACCCCGTAGGGTGGACGGCGGGGCACCGTCGCGACCAGGAGGGGATACGGGAGATGGCTGGCTGGAGGATCCCGGGCTTGGCGGCCCGGCCCCGGTTCACGAGCCGGGCGACCGTCCTCGTCCTGGTGCTCTGCTCGCTGGTGGCGATCCTCGCCTACCCGACGCGGCAGTTCATCTCCCAGCGCGCCGAGATCTCCGCCCAGCGGGCGAAGGCCGACCACGCGCGCCAGCAGGTCGAGCAGCTGCGCCGGGAGAAGGCCCGCTGGCAGGACCCGGAGTACGTCAAGGCGCAGGCCCGCGCCCGGCTGCACTACGCGGTGCCGGGGGAGACCCCGTACATCGCGGTGGACCCGGCCGGCCAGGGCTCCGCCAGGACCTCCTCGTCCGCGGGCGGGGCCGCCTCCGGGCCGAACGCGGCGCCCGGCGGCGCCGCCGGCCAGGCGAAGGCCGCCAAGCCCTGGTACGCCAGCATCTGGGACTCGGTGGACGCCGCCGACACCGCCGCGGCGGCCCCCGCCACCCCCCTTCCCCTCCCACCGTCCCCCGTTGGAGACACCTCCCCCCATGACCACTGAGAACCACCCCACCGTCTCCGACGCCGACGTCGCGGCCATCGCCGCCCAGCTCGGCCGGGTGCCGCGCGGCCTGCGCGGCGTGGCGCACCGCTGCCCCTGCGGCAACCCGGACGTCGTGGAGACGGCTCCCCGGCTGCCGGACGGCACGCCGTTCCCCACGCTCTACTACCTGACCTGCCCCAAGGCCGCCTCGCTGATCGGCACCCTGGAGGCGGAGGGCGTGATGAAGGACCAGAGCGCCCGGCTCGCCGAGGACCCGGAGCTGGCCGCCGCCTACCAGAAGGCGCACGAGGACTACATCGCCCGGCGCGACGCGATCGAGGTGCTGGAGGGCTTCCCGAGCGCCGGCGGCATGCCGGACCGGGTGAAGTGCCTGCACGTGCTGGTCGGCCACTCGCTGGCGGCCGGCGAGGGCGTCAACCCGCTCGGCGACGAGGCGATCGGCATGCTGGAGGACTGGTGGGCCAAGGGCCCGTGCGTCTCCCCGGCCGAGGTCGAGGCGGCCGGTGAGCGGGTCGCCCGCAACCGCGCCAAGGAGCAGGACCACGAGGCCGTGATCGCCGCCAAGCAGCAGAAGGCCGCCGAGCGCGCCGCGAAGAAGCGGGCCGCCGAGGACGCCGCGGCGGAGCGGGAGTCCGAGTGAGCGCGACCCGGGTGGCCGCGATCGACTGCGGCACCAACTCGATCCGCCTGCTGGTCGCCGACCTCGACCCGGAGACCGGGGAGATCACCGACCTGGACCGCCGGATGATCGTCAACCGGCTGGGCCAGGGCGTGGACCGGACCGGCCGGCTGCACCCGGACGCGCTGGCCCGCACCTTCGCGGCCTGCCGGGAGTACCAGGAGGTCATCTCCGGCTTCGGGGTCGGCCCCGAGCGGGTCTGCTTCGTCGCCACCAGCGCCTCCCGGGACGCCGAGAACAGCGACGAGTACGTCAAGGGCGTGCGCGACATCCTGGGCGTCGAGCCCGAGGTGGTGAGCGGCGAGGAGGAGGCGCGGCTGTCCTTCGTGGGCGCCACCAAGGAGCTGACCGGCGGTCAGTTCCCCGGCCCGTACCTGGTGTTCGACCTCGGCGGCGGCTCCACCGAGTTCGTGCTCGGCACGGACGACGTGCAGGCGGCGCGCTCGGTGGACATCGGCTGCGTGCGGCTCACCGAGCGGTACTTCGGCGACGCCGAGCTGCCCTCCGAGGCGCAGGTCGAGGCCGCCCGGGCGCACGTGCGGGCCGAGCTGGACCGGGCCGAGGAGGTCGTCCCGCTGACCGGCGCGGCCACCCTGGTGGGCCTGGCCGGGACGGTCACCACGGTGTCCGCGATCGCCCAGGGCCTGCCCGGCTACGACTCGGCGGCGATCCACCACTCGCGGATCAGCCGGGAGCGGGTCGCCGGGATCGCCCGGGAGCTGCTGGCCGCCACCCACGCCGAGCGCGCGGCCATCCCGTCGATGCACCCGGGCCGGGTGGACGTGATCGCGGCCGGGGCGCTGGAACTGCTGGAGATCATGGAGCGCACCGGCGCCGCCGAGGTGGTCGTGAGCGAGCACGACATCCTGGACGGAATCGCCTTCGGTATCGCCTCCTGACCCCGTGCGGGGCTTACCCGACCGGCCCCGGCACCCCTTTCGGGGGGCCGGGGCCGGGGCGCGCCCGAGCGCGGGTGGGAAAGTTCGTGAATTTCTTCACATGGGGATCCGGCCATTCGCCGCACCGGCCCGCCCACTACGTCCGAAATGTGGGACCGAAGGCCCGTCGGCCGGGTGGCCCATGGGATCGCAGGTCAGGCCTCGTTTGAGGTTTGAAAATCGAAATCACGTGCGGGAACCCGGGCGTTGTGCGGATCGTTGCTGCTCAGGCCGGTGGTGCTCCGCCGTGCGTTCGCGCGGGGCCGCCCAGGGGTGGGGGTCACCGCGCCGGGCCCGGTTTTGCGGCCGCGCAGTGTAGCACGGGGGGTCCGTCAACTTGTGACCGGGCTCACGAAGGCTGCTCCGGACGGTGCTGGATACTTTCGGATATGAGCACCACGGAGCGTCCTCGCATCCTCATTGTCGGCGGTGGTTACGTCGGCCTGTATGCCGCGATGCGCATCCTCAAGAAGATGCGTTACGGCGAAGCGACCGTCACGGTCGTCGACCCGCGGTCGTACATGACGTACCTGCCCTTCCTCCCCGAGGCGGCCGGCGGCAGTGTCGCGCCTCGCAACCTCATCGCGCCGCTGCGCAGCACCCTGAAGAAGGCGGAGGTGCTGACCGGGTCCGTCACCGGCATCGACCACGCCCGCAAGGTTGCCACCATCCAGCCCGCGGCCGGTGACAGCTACGAGCTGCCCTTCGAGTACCTGGTCGTCGCGACCGGCTCGGTCTCCCGCACCTTCCCGATCCCGGGTCTGGCGGAGAACGGCCTCGGCATGAAGACGGTCGAGGAGGCCATCGGCCTCCGCAACCACGTCATGGCCCAGCTCGACAAGGCCGAGTCCACCACGGACGAGGACATCCGCCGCAAGGCGCTGACCTTCGTGGTGATCGGTGGCGGCTTCGCCGGCATCGAGACCGTCGCCGAGGTCGAGGACATGGCCCGCGACGCGGCCAAGCTGTACAAGACCGTCAGCCGCGAGGACATGCGCTTCGTGGTGGTCGAGGCGGCCAACCGCATCCTCCCCGAGATGGGCCCGGACCTCGGTCTGTGGACCAAGGAGAAGCTCGAGGAGCGCAACATCGAGGTCTACATCGAGACCTCGATGGACTCCTGCGTCGACGGCCACGTCATGCTGAAGAACGGCATGGAGATGGACGCCTCCACCATCGTGTGGACGGCCGGCGTGAAGCCGAACCCGGTGCTGGCCAACTTCGGCCTGCCGCTGGGCCCGCGCGGCCACGTCGACACCGCGCCGACCCTCCAGGTCCAGGGCTTCGACTACGTCTGGTCCGCCGGCGACAACGCCCAGGTGCCGGACCTCGCCGCGGGCGAGGGCGCCTGGTGCCCGCCGAACGCCCAGCACGCCAGCCGTCAGGCCGTCGTCCTCGGCGACAACGTGATCTCCGGCATGCGCGGCTTCCCGCAGAAGGAGTACAAGCACAAGAACCTGGGTGCGGTCGCCGGTCTCGGCCTGCACAAGGGCGTGGCGATCCTCTTCGGCAAGTACAAGCTGAAGGGCCGTCCGGCCTGGTGGTTCCACCGCCTGTACCACGGTGCGATGGTGCCGACCTTCAACCGCAAGGTCCGCGTCTTCACCGACTGGACCCTCGCGATGTTCCTCAAGCGCGAGATGGTCGGCCTCGCCCAGATGGAGAAGCCGCAGCTTCCCATCCAGGAGGTCACTCCGCCCACCAAGCCCGTCGAGGCCGCCAAGCCGGCCGCCGACAAGGAACTCGCCAGCAAGTAAGCGACTGAGACCCCGGTGTGGGAGCACCGGGGTATGAGTCGGAGGCTCTCCGCCCGGCAGCGTTGCCGGACCACGACCTCCGTGGTGCTCAGCCGGCCGTGCGACCGGGCGGAGTACAGAAGTAGAAGGTCCCCTGCCGAACCCTCCGGCAGGGGACCTCTCTCGTTGCGGGACCGGTCAGTCGGTCTTGATGCTCTCAAGGATGTCCAGCTTGGACGCCCGGCGGGCCGGCCAGATCGCGGCCACCAGGCCGACCACCCCGGCCAGCGCCAGGAACAGCGCCAGCTGGCCGAACGGCAGGACCGTGGTCAGGCCGGAGAGGCTGGACTTCAGGGTGCCGTTGATCGCCCAGGCGATGAAGCAGCCGAGCAGCAGGCCGATGCCGGCGCCGAACAGCGAGATCACCACGGACTCCAGACGGACCATCCGCTTGATGCCGCCGCGGTCCAGGCCGATCGCCCGCAGCATCCCGATCTCGCGCTTGCGCTCGAAGACCGACATCGCCAGCGTGTTGACCACGCCCAGGATCGCGATCAGGACCGCCATCCCCAGCAGTCCGTACATCAGGTTCAGCGCGAAGGTGATGGTCTGGCTGAACTCGTCCCGGACGTCCTGCTTGGACTTCACCTCGATCACCGGGTTGGCGCCGGTGGCGTCCTTGAGGGCCTGCTTGAGGCCGTCGGTGGCGCCGTCCTTGCCCTTGACCAGGACGTCGGAGATGTACGGCTTCGGCTCGTGCTTGGCGATCTCGCTGTTGGCCAGCATGACCGGGCCGAGCATGCCGCCGGTCTTGTACACGCCGCCGACGGTGACCTTGCCGGTGGACTCGTCCGGGTAGGCCACGGTCAGCACCGAGCCGGTGGTGGCGTTCAGCTTCTTGGCGGCGTCCTCGTCGAGCAGCAGCTGGCCCTGGCCGAAGCCGGCGGTGGAGCCGCTGGTCAGCTCGACGTCGGCGAGCTGGTCCAGGACGGCGGCGTCCAGGCCGTTGACCGTCCTGCTGGTGCCGTCGAGCTCCCAGTACGCGGTCGTCATCGCCGAGGAGGCGGCCACCCCGGGGGCCTTGGCGATCTGGGCGGGCACCTGCGCGGACAGGCTCATGCCGTTGGCGGCCCCGACGATGAAGTCGGCCTTCATCGAGCCGGTGACGGCCCGGTCGATGGTGTCGTTGACCGAGGCGCCGATCACGGTGAGCCCGGTGACCAGGGTCAGACCGATGGTCAGCGCGGCGGCGGTGGCCGCGGTCCGGCGCGGGTTGCGCACCGCGTTCCGCTGGGCGAGCCTGCCCGGGGTGCCGCCGAGCCGCAGCAGCGGGCCGACCAGCGCGACCACCGGACGGGAGAGCAGCGGCAGCAGGACGAACACGCCGATCAGGGCCAGGAAGGCGCCCAGGCCGACCGGCAGCCGGCCGCTGTCGTTGCCGGTGGAGGCGCCGTAGCCGATCAGGGCGAGGCCGCCGCCGGCGAGCACCGAGCCGATCGTGTTGCGGACCACCAGGCTCTTCTGGGAGACCGGCTGGTCGCCGCTGCTCATCGCGGCCACCGGGGCGATCCGGGAGGCGCGCATGGCGGGCAGCAGGGCCGACGTGACCGTCACCAGGACGCCGACCACGACCGTCACCACGACGGTGAGCGGCTTGATCACCAGCGAGCCGTTCGGCATGTTCTCGTTCATCGCGCCGATCAGCGACTGCATCCCGGCGCCGATCCCGATGCCGGCGGCCAGACCGGCCACCGCGGAGACGGTGCCGATCAGCAGCGCCTCGATCAGCACGGACCGGGTGACCTGCTTGCGGCTGGCACCGATGGCCCGCATCAGGGCCAGCTCCTTGGTGCGCTGGGCGACCAGCATGGTGAAGGTGTTGGCGATGATGAAGATGCCGACGAAGAGCGAGATGAAGGCGAAGACCAGGAGCATCGTGCGCATGCTGCTGGTGCCCTTGGTGATCATCTCCTGCTCGTCGGCCTTGAGCTTGGCGCCGGTCTCGATGTCGAACTGGTGGCCGGAGGGCACCACGGGCTGGGCCTGGGCGAGCAGCGCGTCCTGGCTGGTGCCGGGCTTGGCGGTGAGCACGACGCTGCTGTAGCGGCCGGGCTCCAGCAGGGTCTGCTGGGCGGTGGCCCGGTCGAACAGGGTGAGCGAGCCGCCGGTGTTCACCACCGGGTCGTCGGTGGTGAAGATCCCGGTGAGCTTCGCCTCGATCACCGGTCCGTTGGCGGCGACCCGGACGGTGTCGCCGACCTTGTAGCCCGCCTTGTCGGCGGTCTTGCGGTCGAGCGCGACCTCCTTGGCGGCCTTCGGGCCCTGGCCCTCGGCCATCGGGTAGCGCGGGTCCTTGCCGTCCTGGCCCGGCGCGAAGTTGGCGCCCTTGGCGGCCCAGACCTGGCCGATCAGGTTGCCCTTCTTGTCGGCCACGCCGGTGAAGCCGCTGACCACGCCGCGGGCGCCGGCGGTGCCCGGCAGGGCGGCCAGCTGCTGGACGGTGGCGTCGGTGAGGGTGGCGGAGCCGCCCTCGCTCTTCTGCCGGGCGGAGGCGTTGGAGCCGGCCGCGCGGTCCACCACCTGGACCGAGACGTCCGAGTAGCTCTTGGAGTTGCTGTCCCGCATGGCCTTGCCGAAGGTGTCGGAGAAGACCATGGTGCCGGCCACGAAGGCGGTGCCGAGCATGACGGCCAGGGCCGTCATCAGCAGCCGGCCCTTGTGGGCCAGCACGTTGCGCAGTGCGGTGCGATACATGGGGTGTCCTGGGAAGGTCGGTGAGCGGGCTGCGACTGCTGCGCCGGACTAGCTGGTGCGGCCCTTGGCGTCGAAGCGGCGCATGCGGTCCAGGACGGTGTCGGCGGTGGGCTGGTGGAGTTCGTCGACGATGCGGCCGTCGGCG
>NZ_JBSFJC010000115.1:0-25649 GCF_053597855.1 Kitasatospora sp. NPDC001225 | reverse complement strand
CAGCCTGATGGAGCCGGTGGTCCTCGCCCGGCCGCCGCACCGGCGGGCCGGGCTCCGCGCGTCCGCCTTATGCTGGCCGGATGCTCGAAGCCGCCCTGCTGCCGACCCCGCTGGTGGACTGCACCGACGAGGCCTTCGCCTGGGCCGGGGTGGAGCTGCGGCTGAAGCGGGACGACCTGCTGCACCCGACCGTCCCCGGCAACAAGTGGCGCAAGCTGGCGCCCAACCTGGCCGCCGCCGTGGAGCGGGGCCACACCCGGCTGCTGACCTTCGGCGGCGCCTACTCGACCCACCTGCGGGCCGTCGCGGCCGCCGCCGGCGCGCTCGGACTGGAGAGCGTGGGGCTGGTCCGCGGCGAGGAGCTGGCCGACCGGCCGCGCAACTGGTCGCTGCGGGCCGCCGAGGCGGCCGGGATGCGGCTGGAGTTCCTGACCCGGGCCGCGTACCGGGAGGCCACCGGCCGGGCCGAGGGGGAGGACGGCGCGGCGGACCCGCTCCGCCGCTGGGGCCCCTGCCTGGTGCTCCCGGAGGGCGGCTCCAACGCCCTGGCCGCCGTCGGCGCGGCCGCGATCCCGGCCGAACTGCCCGACCTCGGCGAGCGGGACGTGGTCTGCTGCCCGGTCGGCACCGGCGGCACCCTGGCCGGCATCGCGGCCGGCCTGCCGGCGGGCGCCCGGGCGCTCGGGGTGGCGGTGCTGCGCGGCGGCGAGGGCTACCTGGAGGAGGAGGTCGCCCGGCTGCACCGGGCCGCCTACGGGCGCGGGTTCGACAACTGGCGGATCGACCACGGGCACCACGGCGGCGGCTACGGGAAGGTCCCGGCCGAGCTGGCCGGCTTCGCCGAGCGGTTCGAGCGCCGCCACGGCGTCCCGCTGGAGCGCCGCTACGTCGCCAAGCTGCTCGCCGCGCTGGCGGACCTGGCGGCGGCGGGCGCCTTCCCGCGCGGCACCCGCCTCACCGCCGTCGTCACCGGGCTGCCGGATCCGGAGTAGCGGCCGGCGGCCGTCGGGGCGAGGCGCCCACGGTTCAGCCGCGCGAGGTGCCCGCCCGGACGCCGGGCCGCCCGCCCTCCCCGGGCGAACGCGGGGAGGGCGGGCGGGAGTTCGACGGGTGGCCCGGCCCTCAGGCGGGCCGGAGGCCGGGCGCGGTCAGCCGAAGGTCAGGTTCGCGCACGGGTCGGTGTCGGCGGTGCGGGTGTTCTCCGCTATGCCGGTGGGGACGCCGCCCGGGAGGGCGCCGGGGGTGCTGCCCGCGGTGGCGCCGGGGGCGGCGCCCGCCCCGGCAGGGGCCCCGGCGGCAGCCCCGGGTGCGGTCCCGGCACCGGGCTCCGGGCTCGGGGCGGCCACCGCGTCGATCCGGGTGCCCGCCCCGCGGTAGTCGGCGCCGAGGGTGACGGTGATCGCCCCCGAGCCGGGCTCCTCGACCGCCTTGGCACCGGGGAAGAGCGCCACGACCTGGTCGGCGACGGCCTTCAGCGCGGGGTCGTAGGAGACCTGGGTGGCCTGCTGCCCGGGGGAGTTGGGGCCGAGGGTGATGCTCCGGAAGCCGCGCGCCTTGAGCGTCTCGGCGCCGGAGCCGGCCAGGCCGGGCGTGCCGACCCCGTTGACCACGGTGATCGGCGCCGCGGCCTGCTCCGGGGTGAGCGGCGTGGCCGGGGCGGCCGGGGCCCCCGGGTCGGCGCCGGGGGAGGAGGTCACCTGGCCCGTCCCGGAGGTGCTCTGCCCGTCCAGGGTGCGGTCCTCGCGCAGCAGCTTCCAGAGCGCGTCGGCGTCCGGCTGGACCAGCCGCACCCGCTCGCCGGCGAAGCGCCAGGGGGCGGTGACGAAGGAGACGTCCGAGAGCTTGATGTCCTGGATCGAGCGGGCGAAGTCCACCAGCTTCATCGCGGTGCCGAGACCCTCGTCCACGGTGAGCGACTTGGTGGCCGCGTCGGCCAGCGGCAGCAGGGTGGGCAGCGAGAAGCCCTGGCCCTGCACCTTCTTGATCATCGACGAGAGGAAGGCCTGCTGGCGCTTCATCCGGCCGATGTCGGAGTTGTCGCCGATGCCGTGGCGCGCTCTCAGGTAGTCCACCGCGGACTGCCCGGAGAGCTTCTGGAGGCCCTTCTTGAGGTGTATGCCGAACTGGTTGACGTCGTTGGGCACGCAGGCCTCCACGCCGCCCACGGCGTCGGACATCGCGGCCGCGCCCTTGAAGTCGACCACGACGGTGTGGTCGATCCGCAGCCCGGTCAGCTTCTCGACGGTGTTCTGGGTGCAGGCCGGGTTGCCGCTCTCCGCCAGGCCGACGGTGAAGGCGGAGTTGAACATCTGGTCGTTCTTCGGCGTCGTCCAGCTGCCGTTCGGCAGCTTGCAGGACGGGATGGTGACCAGGGTGTCGCGGGGGATCGAGACGCCGACGGCGTGCTTGTGGTCGGCGTAGATGTGCACCAGGATCGCGGTGTCCGAGTGGCCGACGCCCTCGTCGCCGCCGCCCAGCGAGTCGTTGCCCCCGTCGCGGGTGTCCGAGCCGAGCAGCAGCACGTTGACCGGCACCTGGGCGCCGGGGCTGGCCGGCACGGCGGCCGGCGGGCGCTCGGTGGCGACGCCGCCCGGGTCGAAGGTGGTGATGTTGTTGTCCAGCCGGTGGTAGAACCAGGCTCCGGCACCCGCGACCGACAGCACCAGTGCGGCGGCCAGGCCGATGGCGGTCCGCAGGTAGCGGCGCCGACGCGCACTGCTGCTCATCCTCAGTGCCCCCCGTCTTCAGGTATCTCGCGTTCGATGTTCGATGTTCGAACGTTAGACGTTCCGGGAGGCGGTTCGGTTACCCCCCCGGGGCCAACGGACAGCCCCCGGGACCTGTGATGCTGGTCACGCGCCAGGGCCGGAGGCGCCCGCGAGCATCCTCCGGAGCAGGTCGCGCAGGGCCGTCCGCTCGTCCGGGCCGAGTGCGGCCAGCGGCTCGCGGGCGAAGTTGAGCGACTCGCGGAGCTCCTCGGAGGCGGCCGAGCCGGTGCCGGTGGCGGCGACCAGCTTGACCCGGCGGTCGTGCCGGTCGGCCTCGCGGGTGACGAAGCCGCGGGATTCGAGCCGGTCGACGATGCCGGTGATGTTGGAGGGCTCGCAGCTGAGCGTCTGGGCGATCTGGCGCATCGGCATCGGTCCGCGCCGCAGCAGGGCGAGCACCTTGGCCTGGGCGCCGGTGAGCGAGCGGGCGGCGGCGGCCTCCTCGTACTCGCGGTGGAACAGCGCGACCAGGTTGGCCATCAGGTCGACGACCTCGCGGGTGATCTCGTCGGGCTGCGGCGTGGCGTCCTCGACGGGCTGGGTCTCCATGGTCAAAAGTCTACCTGAAAAGTTGACAGGGTGAACCTTTCATGCCCATCGTTACTTCAGTTCATCAACCTTTCATGTTGTGAACAGCGCCTGAACCCGCACCCGAACCCTCAAGGAGCCCCCGATGGCAGAGCAGGCCGCCACCCCCGCGACCGCCCGTGAATGGCACCTCGCCGCCCGCCCCCAGGGCTGGCCGGTGCCGACCGACTTCGCCCTGGTCGAGGCCCCGGTCCGGACCCCCGGCCCGGGCGAGGTCCTGGTCCGCAACGTCTACCTCTCGGTGGACCCGTACATGCGGGGCCGGATGTCGGACCGCAAGTCCTACGCGGAGCCGTACGAGCTGGACAAGCCGATGCTGGGCGGCGCGGTCGGCCGGGTCGTCGCCTCGCGGGCGGAGGGCTTCGCCGAGGGCGACTACGTCCTGCACTTCTTCGGCTGGCGCGAGTACGCGACGTTCGACCCCAGGACGGCCGTCAAGGTGGACCCGGACGCCGCGCCGCTCTCCACCTACCTGGGCGTGCTGGGCATGCCGGGGCTGACCGCGTACGCGGGGCTGACGCGGGTCGCCGGGATCAAGGCCGGCGACGTGGTGTTCGTGTCCGGCGCGGCCGGCGCCGTGGGCGGCATCGTCGGCCAGCTCGCCAGGCTGAAGGGCGCGTCGCGGGTGATCGGCTCCGCCGGCTCGGACGAGAAGGTCGAACTCCTGGTGGAGGAGTACGGGTTCGACGCCGCGTTCAACTACAAGAACGGTCCGGTGGCCGACCAGCTCCGGGCGGCGGCCCCCGACGGCATCGACGTGTACTTCGACAACGTGGGCGGCGAGCACCTCGAAGCGGCGATCGACTCGATCAACCTGCACGGGCGCATCGCGGTCTGCGGCATGATCTCGCAGTACAACGCCACCGAGCCCACTCCGGCCCCGCGCAACCTGGCGCAGATCATCGCCAAGCGCTTCCGCATGGAGGGGCTGCTCGTCGGCGACCACTACGACCTCCAGCCGAAGTTCGTCGAGGAGGTCTCGGCATGGGTGCGTTCCGGTGAGCTGAAGTACCGCGAGACGGTGAGCGAGGGCATCGACGGCACGGTGGACGCCTTCCTCGGTCTGCTGAGCGGCGTCAACACCGGCAAGATGGTCGTCCGCCTGGACGGCTGACGATCCGTCAGGAGACCCGACCGCCCCGCCGCCCCCACCGGGCGGCGGGGCGGTCCGTCGTGTGCGGCCCGCGGTCGGGCGCGGGCGCCGCGGCCGCACTACCGCATTCCGTCCGGATCCGAAAGTGCGTCATCCATCCTGTGGCGCCTCGCGGTACGGTGGTCCCGCCGACGATGGGGCCGTTCGGGGGAGAGATCCGGCCGAGGGGTAGACCTCGTTGAGGATTCGACTAGCATTGAGCGAAAGCCTGTCCGTTTTGCTCAATTTAGTAGCTTAATGTCGGCTAACGTGAGTAACTGCGGATCAACTGCAGGCACGAGGCAGCTGGGGAAGGCGACCCTCGTCCACAGCCTGGAGGTCCCGGTGACGACACGTGGAGTCCTGTACGTCCACTCCGCGCCCCGCGCGCTGTGCCCGCACGTCGAGTGGGCCGTCGCGGGGGTGCTCGGTGTGCGGGTGAGCCTGGACTGGATCCGCCAGCCGGCCGCACCCGGGCACTGGCGTGCCGAGCTCTCCTGGCAGGGGGAGCCCGGTACGGCTTCGAAACTCGCCTCCGCGCTGCGCGGCTGGCAGCTGATGCGGTACGAGGTGACCAGCGAGCCCTGCGCCACGGCGGAGGGGGAGCGGTACAGCAGCACGCCCTCGCTCGGCATCTTCCACGCCGTCACGGGCATCCACGGCGACATCCTGATCCCCGAGGACCGGCTGCGCGCCGTCCTGCTGCGCGCCCGCAGCGAGGGCGCCGACCTGGAGGCCGAGATCGCCCGGCTGCTCGGCAAGCCCTGGGACGACGAGCTGGAGCCGTTCCGGTACGCGGGCGAGGGCGCGCCGGTGCGCTGGCTGCACCAGGTGGTCTGAGGCCGCCCCGGGGGCCGCGCGGACAGCGGACGGACCGGACGGGTACGGCGAAGACGGGTACGACGAAGGGGCCGGCGCTCACGGCGAGCGCCGGCCCCTTCGTCACGGGCGTCAGTGGGTGCGGAAGGCCAGCACCACGTTGTGGCCGCCGAAGCCGAACGAGTTGTTCAGCGCGGCGATCCGGCCCTCGGGCAGCTTGCGGGCCTCGTCGCGGACGATGTCGGCCTCCACGTCGTCGTCCAGCTCGTCCACGTTGATGGTCGGCGGGGCGATCCGGTGGTACAGGGCCAGCACGGTGGCGACGGTCTCGATGCCGCCGGCGCCGCCCAGCAGGTGGCCGGTCATCGACTTGGTGGCCGAGACGGCGATGTGGTCGAGGTCGTCGCCCAGCTCCTTGCGCAGCGCCTTCAGCTCGGCGGTGTCGCCCTGCGGGGTCGAGGTGGCGTGCGCGTTGACGTGCACGATCTCGGCCTTGTCCAGCTCGTTTCGCTCGAACAGGTCGGCCAGCGCGCGGGCCACGCCGGCGCCGGTCGGCTCGGGCTGGGCGATGTGGTGGGCGTCCGAGGACAGGCCCTGGCCCACGGCCTCGCAGTAGATCCGGGCGCCGCGCGCCTCGGCGTGCTCGATCGACTCCAGCACGACCACGCCGGCGCCCTCGCCCAGCACGAAGCCGTCGCGGCCCTTGTCGTACGGGCGGGAGGCGCGCTGGGGCTGGTCGTTGTTCTTGGACATCGCCATCATGTTGGCGAACGCGGCGATCGGCAGCGGGTGGATCGCGGCCTCGGTGCCGCCGGCCACCACGACGTCGGCGCGGCCGGTGCGGATCATCTCGATCGCGTAGCCGATCGCCTCGGCGCCGGAGGCGCAGGCGGAGACGGGGGTGTGCACACCCGCGCGGGCGCCGACCTCCAGACCGACGTTGGCCGCCGGGGAGTTGGGCATCAGCATCGGGACGGTGTGCGGGGAGACCTTGCGGGCGCCCTTCTCCTTCAGCACGTCGTACTGGTCGAGGAGGGTGGTCACGCCGCCGATGCCGGAGGCGATGACGGTGCCCAGGCGCTCGGGGGCGAGCTTGGAGGACTCGTCGGTGGCGGGGGTCTCGAAGCCCGCGTCGGCCCAGGCCTCGCGGGCGGCGATCAGCGCGAACTGGGCCGAGCGGTCCAGCTTGCGGGCCAGCGGGCGGGGCAGGATGGTGCCGGGCTCGACGGCGGTGCGTGCGGCGATCTTGACGGGCAGGTCCTCGGCCCACTCCTCGGTCAGGGCGACCACGCCGGACTTGCCGGCGACCAGGTTCTCCCAGGTGCTGGCGGCGTCGGCGCCCAGCGGCGTGAAGGCGCCGATACCCGTGACGACCACGGTGCGGTTTTCAGCGGTCACTGGTTTCTTCTTCTCTCACGTGTGCAGGGGTCGGCGGCGTGCCGAGGATGGGCCCGGCCGGGCGCCCCGGTGAGGGGGCGTCCCGGCCGGTGGGGTCGGTCGGGCTCCACGAGCCCGGCCGACCGGTCAGCCCCCGCCGGCGTACGGGACGCCGGGCGGGCTGGCCGAGTCGAACGACTCGATCGCTCAGGCGGCGTTGGCGAGGATGTAGTCCACCGCGTCGCCGACGGTCTTCAGGTTCTTGACCTCGTCGTCCGGGATCTTGACGTCGAAGCGCTCCTCGGCGGCCACGACGACCTCGACCATGGACAGCGAGTCGACGTCCAGGTCATCGGTGAAGGACTTGTCGAGCGCGACATCCTCGGTCGGGATACCGGCGATCTCGTTGACGATCTCGGCGAGACCTTCCAGGACCTCGTCCTTGGTAGCCATACTGGCTGCTCCTCTTCGGTGTTGAACGCGTCCGGCCGGCGGCCGGACACAGGCTTGTGGATTGGGCGAATGCGCCTAGGGGAGAGTAACGACTGCCGCGGCGTACACGAGACCCGCCCCGAACCCGATGATCAGGGCCAGGTCCCCGCTGTGGGCCTCACCGCTCTCCAGCATGCGTTCCATCGCCAGCGGGATGGAGGCGGCGGAGGTGTTGCCGGTCTCGGCGATGTCGCGGGCGACGGGCACCGACTCCGGCAGCTTGAGCGCCTTGATCATGGCATCCGTGATCCGCATGTTGGCCTGGTGCGGGATGAACGCGCCGAGCTGGTCGGCGGTGATCCCGGCGGCGTCCAGCGCCTGCTGGGCCACCTTGGCCATCTCCCACACCGCCCAGCGGAAGACCGGCTGGCCGTCCATCCGCAGGGCCGGCCACTTGGTCTCCTCGCCCGCGCCGTTGACGGCGTCGGACTTGGCGAAGGCGGTGTCCCAGGCCTCGGTCTGGGTGATCAGGTCGGCCTGCGAGCCGTCCGAGCCCCAGACCAGCTTGCCGATGCCGGGAGTGTCGGACGGGCCGACGACCACGGCGCCGGCGCCGTCGCCGAAGATGAAGGCGGTGGAGCGGTCCGACCGGTCGGTCAGGTCGCTGAGCCGCTCGACGCCGATGACCAGCACGTACTCGGCGTTGCCGCCGCGGATCATGCCGTCGGCCAGGCCCAGGCCGTAGCCGAAGCCGGCGCAGGCGGCCGAGATGTCGAAGGCCGGGGCGGTGCCGCAGCCGAGCCGCTCGGAGATCTCGGTGGCGATCGCCGGGGTCTGCTTGAAGTGCGAGACGGTCGAGACGATCACGCCGCCGATCTGCTCGGCGGTGATCCCGGCCTGGGCGATCGCCTTGCCGGCGGCCTGGACGGACATCTCGGAGACGGACTCCTCCGGGCCGGCCCAGCGGCGCTCGGCGATCCCGCTGCGGGTGCGGATCCACTCGTCCGAGGAGTCGATCCACTCCAGGACCTCGGAGTTGGGGATCACCCGGACCGGACGGTAGCCGCCGACGCCGAGGATGCGCGAGTACTGCGCGCCGCTCACCGGACGGATCTGGGGCTTGGTCATGCCTGGTTCTCCTGCTCCTGACCGCCGTGCTCCGCGACGAGCGCGCGGGCCTTGTCCAGATCGGCGGGGGTCTTGAGGGCGAGCGTGGCCACACCCTTGAGGTTGCGCTTGAGCAGCGCGGTGAGGGTGCCGGCCGGGGACAGCTCGATCACGGCCGTCGCGCCCAGCTGCCCGAGGGTCTCCATGCAGAGGTCCCAGCGGACCGGGTTGGAGACCTGCGACACCAGGCGGGCGAGGACCTCCGCGCCGGAGTCCACGACCGCGCCGTCCTTGTTGGAGACGTAGCGGACCTTCGGGTCGGCCACGCTGGTCAGGGTCGGGGCCAGCTCGGCCAGCCGCTCGACGCCCGGGGCCATGTGCTCGGTGTGGAAGGCGCCGGCCACCTTGAGGGCCACCAGCTTGGAGCGGGTCGGCGGGTCCGCCTTCAGCGCCTCCAGCTGGTCCAGCGTGCCGGCGGCGACGATCTGGCCGCCGCCGTTGTTGTTGGCCGCCGTCAGGCCGTGCTCGGCCAGCTTGGCCGCGACCTCCTCCGGCTCGCCGCCGAGCAGGGCGAGCATGCCCGTCTCGGTGACGGCGGCGGCCTCGGCCATGGCCCGGCCGCGCTCGCGCACGAAGGTCAGCGCGTCGTGGGCGGTGAGCACCCCGGCGCCGGCGGCGGCGGTGATCTCACCGACGCTGTGGCCGGCCACGGCGCCGACCAGCGCACGGGCGGCGTCCTCGTCCGGGAACAGCTCCCGGGCGGTCACCAGACCGGCCGCGACCAGCAGCGGCTGGGCGACGGCGGTGTCCTTGATCTCCTCGGCGGACGCCTCGGTCCCGGCGTGCACCAGGTCGAGCCCGGCGACCTCCGACCAACCGCGCAGGCGGTCGGCGACGCCGTCGAGCTCCAGCCAGGGGCTGAGGAAACCGGGGGACTGGGCACCCTGTCCAGGGGCGACGATTACGAGCACGGTTCAACCCTCTCTCGCCAGGCGCCCAGGGGCGGGTAGGCGACGGTAACGAAGAAAACCATCCGGGATTGTATGGTCCCTACACTCCGGCTCAGCCGGGCTCCCCGACGGCGTCCAGCCGGCCGAGGGCCAGTGCGATCCGCAGAGTGAACGCCGAACGTACGTCGGAGGGGGCGTACCCCGTGACGTCAGTCACACGTCGTAGCCGGTAGCGCACCGTATTCGGGTGGACGAAGAGCATCCGGGCCGCACCCTCCAGCGAGGAGGCCTGCTCCAGGTAGACACTCAGCGTCTCCAGCAGGGCGGAGCCGGCCTCGTCCAGCGGTGTGTAGATCTCCTCCACCAGCTGGCGGCGCGCGGCCTGGTCGCCGGCCAGCGCCCGTTCGGGCAGCAGGTCGTCGGCCAGCACCGGGCGGGGGGCGTCCGGCCAGGCGGCGCAGGCCCGCAGGCCAGCCGCGGCGGCGGCGGCCGAGCGGGTCGCGGAGAGCAGGTCGGGCACGGTCGGGCCGACCACCACCGGGCCCGGCGCGAACTGGCCGATCAGCGCGCGGGCCGCGTGCACCGGCTCCTTCTCGCCGCCGACCACGACCACCAGGCGCTTGCCCAGCACCCCGGTCAGCACGTTCAGCTTGGCGTACCGGGCGGCCCGGCGGATCGCCTCGACCACCAGCTCGCTGTCGCCGTCCGGCGCGCTGCCCATCACCACCCGGACCTGGCTGGGCTGGCCCCAGCCGAGCGCCGCGGCCCGCGAGAGCACGCCCTCGTCGGCGTCGCCGGACAGCAGCGAGTTGACCACCAGCGCCTCCAGCCGGGCGTCCCAGGCGCCGCGCGCCTCGGCGGCCTGGGCGTACACCTGGGCGGTCGCGAAGGCGATCTCCCGGGCGTAGACCAGCACCGACTCGCGCATGTCCGCCTCGTCGCCGGGGGCGGCCACCTCCTCGATGGCCTCCTCCATCACCTCGATCGTGGTGCGGATCAGCTCGACGGTCTGGCGCAGGGTGATCGCCCTGGTCAGCTCGCGCGGGGCGGTGCCGAAGACGTCGGTGGAGATCGCCTGGGCGGCGTCGGGGTGGCGGTACCACTCGGTGAAGGCGGCGATGCCGGCCTGGGCGACCAGGCCGATCCAGGACCGGTGCTCCGGGGGCATCCGCCGGTACCAGCCGAGCTGGTCGTCCATCCGCGAGATCGCGGCGGTGGCCAGCTTGCCGGAGGACTTCTCCAGCCGCTTGAGCGTCGCGGCCCGGCGCTCGGCGCGCTCGGCGGCGTTTCTGCGCTCCTGCGCCGTCAGGCGGGGCGCCGCGCGGCCGGGGCGGTCACGGCCCGCCCGGGCGGCCGGGCTCTTCCCGGTGGGGTCGGGTGCGGGGCTGGGGCTGGGTTCGCTCTTGGAGTTCGCGGAAGCGGCTGGCACAAGGACAAGACTGCCTCACGCGAGTGACTGCTCGTGCACACCCCCCGGCGGAGCGGCGCGGTGGCAAGAGTCACACCCCGCGCGCCGGCGACTACGGTGGGGGCGTGACCGAAGCCGCCGACCGCCCCCGCGCCGACCTGCGCCGCACCGCCGAACGCTACCGCTCCGCCCCGGCCGAGGGCGTCGAGACCCGGCACGCGTTCTCCTTCTCGGGCCACTACGACCCGAAGAACACCCACTTCGGCGCGCTGCTCGCGTGCAACGAGGAACTCCTCGCCCCCGGCGCCGGGTTCGAGGAGCACAAGCACCGGGACACCGAGATCCTCACCTGGGTGCTGGAGGGGGCGCTGGCCCACCGGGACTCGCACGGCCACAGCGGGGTGGTCCGGCCCGGGATGGTGCAGCACCTCAGCGCCGGCTCCGGCGTCACCCACACCGAGCGCAACGTCGGCGGCGCCACCGGGCCGGTCCGCTTCGTCCAGATGTGGCTCCAGCCGGACGAGTTCGACGCGCCGCCCGCGTACGGCCTGCGCAAGGTGGAACCGGCGGACGGCGGGTTGACGCTGCTCGCCTCCGGTCTGGAGCGCGACGCCGGGACGGACGCCCTGCGGCTGCGCCGCCGCGACGCCGCGCTCTGGCTGGCCACCGCCGGGCCGTGGCAGCCGCTGCCGCCGCTGCCCGAGGCGCCCTGGCGGTACGCGCACCTGACGGCCGGCTCGCTGGGCTACCGGACCGTCCCGGGGCCCAAGGGCGGCGGCCGCTCGATGGTCCCGGGCGACAGCGTGCGGATCACCGGCGAGGCCTTCGCCGACCCGGCGGCGGGGGAGACCGGCGCCGAACTCCTGCTCTGGGAGATGCACTCGCCGGTCTCGTACGGCTAGCCGTTCAGTTCCGCCAGCACCGCGTCCGAGAAGGCCGGCCAGGCCTCGACCGCCCACGGTCCGAAGTCCCGGTCGGTGAGCGCGACGCAGGCCGCGCCGGCCTGCGGGTCGACCCACAGGAAGGTGCCGGACTGGCCGAAGTGGCCGAAGGTTCCGGGGGAGTTGGCGGTGCCGGTCCAGTGCGGGCTCTTGCCGTCGCGGATCTCGAAGCCGAGGCCCCAGTCGTTCGGGCGGCGGTGGCCGTAGCCGGGCAGCACGCCGCTGGTGCCGGGGAAGGCGACCTCGCGGGTGGCCTGCCGGACGGTGGACGGGTCCAGCAGCTTGGGGGCCTGCAGCTCGGCGGCGAACCGGGTGAGGTCGGCGACGGTGGACAGGCCGCCGGCGCCGGCCGGGGACTTGTGGGCGGTGTGGATCAGGGTGTCCGTCATGCCCAGCGGCTCGAACACCGCCTCGGCGACGTAGCGGGAGAACTCGATCCCGGCGGCCTCGGAGAGCGTCCGGGCCAGCGCGTCGAAGCCCGCGTTGGAGTAGAGCCGGCGGTTGCCGGGCTCGGCGAACACCCGGTCCTCGTCGAAGCCCAGGCCGGAGGTGTGCGCGAGCAGGTGGCGGACGGTGGACCCGGGCGGCCCGGCCGGGTCGTCCAGCTCGAACACGCCCTCCTCCAGGGCGACCAGCGCCGCGTACGAGGTGAGCAGCTTGGTCACCGAGGCGAGCGGGAACAGGTGCTGCTGCGGCCCGTGCGCGCCCAGCACCGCGCCGTCCGCCGCCCGGACCACCGCCACCGCGGCATGGGGCACCGGCCAGTTCTCGATCATCCGCAAGCTCTCCATGGGCCCGACTCTAGTCGCCGGGAAAATCCTCGGAAAAGGTGGTGGCGGGCCCACCCGGATGTCGGGCTTGCTTGGAGTGCACTCCAACTCTGTAGCGTCGTTCCCGTCGCACAGGACAAGGGGGAACGAGCGATGGCCGCACCCGCACGCATCGAGATCGACCTGCGCAGCTGCTCCGAGGTCTTCAGCCGCCCCGTCGGCGATCCGGACCCGAGCCCGAGGCACACCATCAGCGAGGTCGCCACGGCGAGCGGGCTGACCGCCCACACCCTGCGCTGGTACGAGCGGATCGGCCTGCTGGACCCGGTCGACCGGGCGGCGGGCGGCCAGCGCCGCTACTCCGACGCCGATCTGCACCGGCTGGCCTTCCTGGGCCGGCTGCGGCTGACCGGCATGTCGGTGGCGGACATGCTCAAGTACGTGGACATGGCCCGCCAGGGCGAGCAGACCTACGGGGAGCGTCGGCTGCTCCTGGAGGCCCAGCGCGAGGAGGTCCGACAGCGGATCGTGGACCTCCAGGCGACCCTCGCCGTCCTCGACTACAAGATCGACATCTATGCCGGGAAGGGCGCCGTCGGCGCCGGGGTCCCGGCCAAGTGCCAGAACATCCATGGAGAGGAAGAGCAGAGCGCATGACTCAGACCGTCCTTCCCACCGTCGAACTCGGCACCGGCGGCCCGCTGGTGGGCATCCAGGGCCTCGGCTGCATGGGCATGAGCGAGTTCTACGGCCCCACCGACGCCGACGAGGCGCTCGCCACCCTGGACGCCGCGCTGGAGACCGGCGTCACCCTCTTCGACACCGCCGACATGTACGGCTCCGGCCGCAACGAGGAGCTCATCGGCCCCTTCGTCCGGGCCAACCGGGACAAGGTGGTGCTCGCCACCAAGTTCGCCATCCTGCGCTCCGAGGAGGACGGCGCCGTCCGCGGCATCAGCAACGACCCGGCGTACATCCGGACCGCGGTGGACGCCTCGCTGCGCCGCCTCGGCGTGGACGAGATCGACCTGTACTACATGCACCGCCGCGACCCGGCCGTGCCGCTGGCCGACTCGGTCGGCGCCATGGCCGAACTGGTGAAGGCCGGCAAGGTGCGCCACCTCGGCCTGTCCGAGGTGACCGGGGCCGAGCTGCGCGAGGCGCACGCCGTCCACCCGATCGCCGCGCTCCAGTCCGAGTGGTCGGTGTTCGCCCGCGACGTCGAGAGCACGGCGGTGCCGGCCGCGGCGGAGCTGGGCGTCGCCTTCGTGCCGTACTCGCCGCTCGGGCGGGGCTTCCTGACCGGCGCCTTCCAGGACGCCACGGAGCTCTCGGCGAACGACTACCGCCGCAACCACCCCCGCTTCACCGGCGACAACGCGGCCGCCAACGGCGAACTGCTCGACCCGCTGCGGGAGATCGCCGCGGCCCGCGGCGTCACGCTCGCCCAGGTCGCGCTGGCCTGGGTGCACCAGCGGGCCGAGGTGCACGGGCTGGCCGTGGTGCCGATCCCGGGCACCCGCAAGCGGAGCCGGCTCGCCGAGAACACCGCGGCGGCGACGCTGCGGCTGACCGCCGAGGAGCTGGCGCTGCTGGAGCCGGTGGCCGGCCGGGTGGCGGGGAGCCGCTACGCGGACATGAGCTCCACCTCGGCGGCGCGCGAGTAGCGGGCACCGGCGGCCCGGGGAGTCGGCGGACGCCCCGGGTCGGCCGCCGGGCTCAGACCGTACGGCCCGTCCAGGCGGCCAGCCGGGTGTGCACGTCGGCGTCCTCGGCGACCGGCCGGACGGCGGCGAACGGAACGCCCGGCACCCGCCGCTCGGCCGGCAGCACGAACTCGGCGATGCCCAGGGCGGTCCGCGCCAGGTCGTCGTCCAGGGCGAAGCCGTTGTCGAGGCTCCGGGCGATGTCCCCGGAGTGGGTCACCAGCTCCATCAGGTAGCCGCCGACCGCCATCGCGCCGGGCACCTCGCCCCAGGGGGCGACGGTCGGACGGCCGAGCTTGGCGTCGTCCGCCCAGGCGGCGGTCACCCGGGCGCGGGCCCGGCCCAGGGCGGCCGGCCAGCCCTCGTCGGACGGGTCCTCGATGGCGGCCACGGTGTCCTCGGCGTGGCCGCCCTCGCCCATGTACGCGAACCGGTGGACGCCGCCGACCACGTGGTTCAGCAGCCCGCGCAGGGTGAACTCGGTACAGGGCGTGGGCCGGTCGAGGTCGGCCGGGGTGACGGTGGCGAACAGCTTCTCCAGCTGGTCGAGGGCGGCCTGGTACTGCGGGCGGGCGTCCTGGACGGCGGTCATGGCGCTCAACTCCCTGGTGTCGGGTGGTCGTTCGGGCCCCTTTCGGGCCCGGAACGCAATCTCCCAGTAAAACCTGACAACGGCCGTCAGGATTACTGGGATTCTTGGACCATGAAGGCCGACCGCCTGCTCTCGATCCTCCTGCTGCTCCAGACCCGCGGCCGGGTGCCCGCCACCGAACTCGCCGAACGGCTGGAGGTGTCCGTCCGCACCATCTACCGCGACGTCGAGTCGCTCTCCGCCGCCGGGGTGCCGGTGTTCACCGAACGCGGGCGGCACGGCGGCATCGGCCTGCTGCCCGGCTACCGCACTGACGTCACCGGCCTGACCGCGGACGAGGCCAGGGCGCTGTTCGTGCTCTCCGCCCAGGGCGCGCACAGCGACCTCGGGCTGGACGGCGCGCTCGGCTCGGCGCTGCGCAAGGTGATGGCGGCGCTGCCGGCCCCGCACCGGCCGGCCGCCGAGCGGGTCCGCGAGCGGATCCTGGTCGACCCGGCCCGCTGGATGCAGACCCCCGGCGCGGCCGGCCCCGCCGCCGGGCCGGACCTGGGCGAGCTGCAGTACGCCGTCTTCGCCGACCGGCGGCTGCGGCTGCGCTACCGGCACAGCGGCACGCTCGCGCCGGTGGAGTACACCGTCGACCCGTACGGGCTGGTGAGCAAGGCCGCGGTCTGGTACCTGGTGGCCGATCTGCACGGCGAGCCGCGGCTGTTCCGGGCCGACCGGGTGCTGGCCGCCGACACCACCGAGGAGGCGGTGCGCCGCCGGACCGGGGTCGGGCTCGGCGAGGTCTGGGCGGTGCTGCGCGAGCAGGTCGAACGGCTGCCGAAGGACGTGCCGGTGCGGGTGCGGGTCCGGCGCGGACGGCTGGACATGTTCCTGCGCATCCACGGCGGCCGGGTCACCGCACCGCCGCCGGAGCCGGGCGCCGTCCCGGCCGAGGAGTGGACCGAGGTGGCGATGGCCTTCCCGGCCCCGGCGGCCGTCCGGTCGCTGCTGGCCTTCGGCGCGGACGTCGAGGTGCTGGCCCCGCCGGCCGCCCGGCGCGAACTGGCCCGGGCGGCGGCGGAGGCCCTGCGGCTGTACGAAGACAGGGCTTAGGAGCCCGGGTTGGCCCGGACCACGTCCTGGTAGTGGCCGAGGGAGATCGCCGCGAAGTTGTGCAGGCTGTCGGTGCCCTCGGTGAGGTAGCCGTTGTGGCCGGCCGCGCGGGCCGAGGAGATCAGCTCGGAGCCGAAGCCACTCGCGGCCGGGTCGGCGCCGTGGCCGAGCCCGCCGACCTCCATGAACGGCACGTTGCCGATCCAGTCGCTGGGGTTGCGGGTGGCCCAGAGGTGCACGCCCGCGCCCAGCTCGCCGGTGTTCTGCACGCCCATGCCCGGGCTGCCGAAGACCACCAGGTCGGTGATGCCGGAGGTGTCGGACGGCGAGGCGGCCGCGCGCGGGATGTCCGGGGCGGCCGTACCGCAGACCACCGAGCCGTACGAGTGGCAGAGCAGGGCCGGCGGCGCGTCCGGCCGGGTGGTCTCCTTGAGCCCGGCGAGCAGCCGCTCCAGCCGGGGGGCGGCGACGTCGGCGAGCCGGGAGGTGGCCGCGTCCGGGCCGAGGCCGGAGGGGGTGACGTAGCCGGTCCAGGAGATCACGGCGGTCCGGGTGTCCGGGGCCTGGCGCTGCTCCTCGGTGTGGAGGGCGCGGGCCATGCCGGCCGGGGAGCGCAGCGGGTCGGCCGCCTGGTCGTGGTGGCCGAGGTCGGCGTCCGAGCCGGGGACGAGCACGGAGATCCGCTCGGCGTCGGCGAGGTCGCCCCACACCTCGGTGACCAGGCCGCGGCCGCGCGGGTCGAAGGCCAGGATCTGCCGGTCGGGGGCGAGCAGGTGCTCGACGTCGTTGGCGCGGGAGACGGCCAGCGCGCGGGTGTCGGAGTCCAGCGTGCCGTCGGCGGCGCGGGCCAGGGCCCGGTCGTGCTCGGCGGCCAGGGCGATCCGGTTGGCGCGGTAGCGCAGGTCCAGCGGGGCGCCGTCGTAGTTGCCGACGACCAGCGGGTAGTCCTGGATCAGCCGGTCCAGCTCGGTGGGCGCGAGCGAGGCGAAGAACGCCGCGGCGGCGGCCGGGGTGGTGGTCGCCGGGTCGGGCAGGGAGAGGCCGAAGGAGTGGTCCTCGACCCAGGCGGCGCTGCCGGCCGGGGGCGTGGAGATCGCCAGCTGTTCGGAGGAGACGGCGGCCGCGGCGGCGACGGCCCCGGCGTCGGCGAGCACCGCGCAGCCGGCGAACGCCCCGATCAGTACCCGCTTCCAGCGCCGACGGATGCGCACCGCACCAACTCCCTTGGGGCCCGCACCGTTTCGCGGGCGGTGGTGCCCGGAGGGTGCGATAGCTCTGCTGACTTCCCTGCGCAAGCCTAGGGGGCCCGAAGGGATGCCGGGAACGCCTAAACTGTGGGATGGCTCACATGAACCAGGGGTGTCCGTCCGACGTCTCCCAGTGGTTCGGACAGTGGTTCGTACGGAGGCCGGTGTGGCCGGTGGGAAGGGGCGCACTCAGACCCCGGACTCTCCGGATTCGTCGAACGCGCGGACCAGGCGCTTCGGCGCCGTCCGCCGCCAGGCCTCGGTGACCAGGTCGCGCAGCTCGTCCCCGTCCACCAGGTCCAGCCGGACGCTCACCCAGCCGTGCCGGCCGACGTACGGGGCGGAGGAGAACACCTCGGGCTCGGCGGCGAGCAGTTCGGCCTGGTCCTCGGGGGAGGCCTTGACGGTGACCCGGTCCCCGTCGGGCGCGCCCATCGCGAAGATCCGGCCGCGCACCCGCAGCGTCTCGATGTCCCAGGTCGGCTCCTGGGCGGCCTCCGGCAGGGCCAGGGCCATCGTGCGGAACTCGTCGAACGTCACCATGGCGGCAGGGTAGGGCAGGGCACTGACAGCGCGCCCCCGGCGCGCGGCACGGCGCACCGGGGGCGGTGGGCGACGGCCGCAGGGGCGCGGACCGACCGGTCCACGCCCCAGCGACGGTGGTGCGCCCCGCCGTTCGGCCAGGCCGCACCCGGCGGACCGTCACACCATGCCCAGCGCGTACGCCGCGAACAGCGCCGCCGCGGCCCCGGCCACCGCCTTGCCGCCCCGGGAGAGGGCCGTCCACGGGCCGTCGAACCGGCGGGTGAACCAGCCGACCGCCACCAGCACGGCGCCGAACAGCGGCAGCAGCGCCAGCCGGGCGAGCACCCAGCCGAGCGAGTCCGGCGCCGTGCTCAGCCCCGGGACGGCGCCCAGGGCGGCCGCGCCGGGCACCGCCACCGCGAGCATCGCGCTCTGGTGCCAGCAGAAGATCGTCATCGCCGACAGGTTGACCACCACGACCGGCAGCCAGAGCAGCGGACGGCCGGTCAGCAGCCGGCCCAGCCGCTCCCGCAGCAGCACCGCGGCGCCGCACTGGAACGCCGCCAGGGCGAGCACCAGCAGGGACGGCGGGTGCGAGTTGGTCCGCTCCGCCCCGGGCACGCCGACCATGCTGGCCGGGTAGTGGAAGACCAGCAGCAGCGCGGCGAACAGCGCGCCGCCGCCGAGCAGCAGCACCCGGGCCGCCGGGCGGCCGAGCCGGCCCTGCGCCCAGAGCACGCCCAGCTGGTAGCCGAACAGCCAGCCCGGCAGGATGTTCAGCAGCGCGACCCAGGACGGCACCGCCCCGGCCCACGGCCCGTACCGCAGCAGGTCGACGGCGGCGACCGAGGCCACCAGCAGGCCCGCCGACCAGCCGCCCAGCCGGCGCCCGGCGGCCACGCAGAGCGGGGTGAGGGCCGTCAGCCCCAGGTAGACCCCGATGTACCAGAGCGGCTGCACCACCAGGGTGGCGCCGGTGCGCACGGTGTCCTCGGGGACGCCGAGCGCGGGCAGCAGCGGGATCAGCGCCGCCCAGACGGCCGCCACCCCGAGCACCGGGCGCAGCAGCCGGACCGCACGGGCCCGCAGCCAGCCGCCGTACGTGACGCCCTTGGCCCGGGCCCGCTCCAGCGAGCGGACCGAGGAGTGGCCGCCGACCAGGAAGAACACCCCGAGCATCTGGAGCACCCAGCTGAGCGGGGCGAAGAAGCCGAGGGTGGAGAGCGGGCTGGCGTTGTGCAGGGCGCCGTCGGGGGAGCGGGTGAAGCCGCCGAGCATCCAGTGGCCGACCGGTACGGCGAGCAGGGCGAGGGCGCGCAGCCCGTCCAGGGCGCGGTCGCGGTCGGCCGGGGTCTTCGCGTCGACCCGCGCGGCGGCGCGGCGCAGGGCGGTGAGCGGTCCGGCGGAGAGCGCTCGGGGGGTACGGGGCGGGGCGGCGAGGGTGTCGGCCATGGTGGTGCTCCTTCCGGTGCGGGCGGGTCAGGCGAGGCCGAGGGCGACGGCGGCGTAGGCGGCGAGGGAGGCGGTGCCGGGGGCGAAGTAGCCGGTGTGGCCGTGGGATCCGGTGGCGGGCAGCGGGCGGGCGCCGAAGCCGGGGGCGGTCGGGTCGGCGCCGTGGCCGAGGCCGAACAGCCGGACCTTGGGCACGTCGCCGATCCAGTCGGAGTCGTTGCGGGCGGTGGCCCAGAGCGGGACGCCCGGGTCGAGGTCGGCGGCCGAGCCGACGCCCATGCCGGGCGAGCCGAGCACCACCACGCCGGAGGCCTGTGCGGGGGTGGGGCGGGCCAGGCCGCAGACCACCGAGCCGTAGCTGTGGCAGAACACGGTGGGCGGGTCCTGCGGGCGGGTGGTGGCGGCGAGTCCGTCGAGCAGCCGGGTGAGGCGGGGGGCGCCGGCCCGGGCCAGGTCCTCGGTGGCGGCGTCCAGGCCGAGGCCGAGCGGGGTGGTGTAGCCGGCCCAGGCGATCACGGCGGTCTGTCCGCCGGTGGCGTCCAGGAGCGCCCGGGCCATGCCGGCCGGGGTGCCGTACGGGTCGCCGGCGCGGTCGAAGCGGAGCAGGTCGGTGTCGGAGCCGGGGACGATCACGGCGGTGCGGCGGGCGGTGGCGAGGTCGCCGTACACCTCGGCGACCTGACCGCGGCCGCGCGGGTCGAAGGCGAGGATCCGCCGGTCGCCGTCCAGCAGGGCGCGGTAGCGCTCGGCGCGGGTGCGGGCGGCCTCGTGGTCCTGCGGGGTGAGGGCGGGGTCGGCGGCCCGGGCGAGTTCGCGGGTGCGCTCGGCGGTCAGCGCCAGGGCGTTGGCCCGGTACCGGAGGGCGACCGGGGCGCCGTCCAGGTTGCCGACCACCAGCGGGTACCGGGCGGTCAGGGCGTCCTGCCGGGCCGGGTCCAGCCCGGCGAAGAACGCGGCGACCCGGGCCGGTTCGGTGGTGGCCGGGTCGGGCAGCCGCAGGCCGAGCGAGGTGTCGGCCGTCCACGCGGCGCTGCCGGGCGGCGGGCCGGTGACCGGGGTCTGGGTGTCGGCGGCCCAGCCGCCCGCGCCGAGCATGATCGCCACTGCCACCGCGGCGCCGGCGATCGCCCGCCCGGCTCGAAACCTGCGCATGTCCCTGCTCCTTCCTCGTCCGTTCGGCCGCCGACTCGGTTCGGCTTCCGACGAGGAGGAAGGTAGGAATGCGACGGCCCCGCGGACGTCACACCGCGGGGCCAACTCCCGGGTGCTACCCGGGTATCAGAGGAGACGGCCGCCCCGAGCCGAAGGGCGCGCCGGTGCCGAAAGGGAGAAGCGAGGGAGTGACGAAGGAACGAGGGAGCGCCGACCGTCGGCGCCGGGTCGAGAGCGCCCGGAGGCGAGCGGGCGAACAGCTGCCAGTTACTGACCCGGTGTCACCAGGCCGGACTCGTAGGCCAGGATCACCGCCTGGGCGCGGTTGTGCAGGCCGAGCTTGGCGAGGATGCGCCCGATGTGGGTCTTGACGGTCTGCTCGGCGAGCACCAGCCCGGCGGCTATCTCCTGGTTGGACAGGCCGCGGGCGATCAGCTCCAGCACCTCGGTCTCGCGCGGGGTCAGGCCGTTGAGCCGCACCTTGGGGTCGCGGCGCCTGGCCGGGCGGGTACGGGCGAAGTCCTCGATCAGCCGGCGGGTCACCGAGGGGGCGAGCAGCGCCTCGCCGGCCGCGACCACCCGGACCGCCGCGATCAGGTCGGCCGGCGGGGCGTCCTTGAGCAGGAAGCCGCTGGCCCCGGCGCGCAGCGCCTCGTACACGTAGTCGTCCACGTCGAAGGTGGTCAGCATCAGCACCTTGGGCCGGTGGGCGCCGGGCACGGCCGGGTCGAGCAGCCGCCGGGCCGCCTCCAGGCCGTCCATGACGGGCATCCGGACGTCCATCAGCACCAGGTCCGGGTGGGTGCGGCCGTTGACCTCCAGGGCCTGGGCGCCGTCCGCCGCGTCCCCCACCACGTCGATGTCGCTCTGGGCGTTGAGCAGGGCCGCGAAGCCCGCGCGCACCATGGCCTGGTCGTCGACGATGATCACGCGGATGGTCATGCGGTGGTCTCCTGGGGGGTGTCGGTGTCGGGGCGGTCGACGGGCAGGACGGCGGCCACCTTGAAGCCGCCGTCCGGCAACGGGCCGGTGTCCAGCCTGCCATCGACCAGCCGGACGCGTTCACGCATTCCGACCAGCCCCTGCCCGGTGCCCTCGACCGAGGCCTCCAGCGACTCGGTGCGCTGCGGCGGGGGCGCGTTGACCACCGTCACCAGCAGCGCCGGGCCGTCGGTGCTCAGCGACACCCAGGCCCGCGCGCCGGGGGCGTGCCGCACCACGTTGGCCAGCGCCTCCTGCACGATCCGGTAGGCGGACAGGCCGACGGCCTGCGGTGCCTGGTCCAGCAGGTCCACCAGGCCCGGTTCCACCGTCAGTTCGGCCGGTACCCCGGCCCGGCCCACCGTCTCGACCAGCTGGGCGAGTTGGCCCACCCCGGGCTGCGGGGCCCGCTCCCCGCCGGACTCCTCGCTGCGCAGCACGCCGAGCAGCCGGCGCATCTCGGCCAGCGACTCGCGGGCGGTGCCGGCTATCGCGGTGAACTCCTCGGCGGCCTCGTCCGGCACCCCGGTGATCCGGTACGGCGCGCTGGCGGCCTGCACCGCGATGACCGACATGTGGTGCGCGACCACGTCGTGCAACTCCCGTGCGATCCGGGCGCGTTCCTCCAGCAGGGTGCGGCGTTCACGTTCGACCTCGCTGATCTGCTCCTGCTCGCTGAGCAGCCGGCGCGCCTCGGCGCGGTCCCGGACGGCCCAGCCGAGCAGCAGCACGGCGCCGCTGAGCGCGATCAGCAGCATGGTGGTGCCGTCGCCGGAGCGGGGCAGGCCGAGCGTGGTGGTGAGCGCGGTGAGCGCGATGGTGGCGAGCCAGACCGAGAGCAGGGTGGCCCGGCTCTCCCGCAGCGCCAGGGCGATCAGCAGGAAGAGGTACGAGAGGATCATCGGCGCGGTCCACGGCCAGGTGCCGCCGTCCTGGTCGTACCGGGCGGTGATGGTGGCGGTGGCGACCAGGGTGCCCGCGCTGATCCACCAGGCGGCCAGCGGCCGGGTGATGGCGAGCAGCAGCGGCACCGTCTGGGCGACGGTGAGCGCGCCGGCCACCGGGAGCACCAGGCCGAAGAAGCCGACCAGGGTGGCGATCCCGGCGGGGATCAGCGAGGACAGCATGATCAGGACGACGGCGTACGGCAGCCGGCGCACCCAGCGCCGGGGCGACGTTCCGAGCAGCGGGGTGTGGCCGCCGCTCGGGGTGGTCAGGTGGTGTCGGAAGGTGCCCAGCAGGCGCAGGGCGTGCGGGCGGAGGTCGGCGGCGGTGAGGTTCTTCATCGCGCGCCAGCCTAGGAGGGCGGGGCCCCGCCGGGCGTCGCACCGGAGCCCGATTTTCCGGGTGCTACCGGGGTACCGGGTGATACCCCGGTATGACGCGGGTGCGCGGCCGGGTACTACGCGCGGTCGTGCCAGTGGCCGGCCAGGGCCGGGCCGAGCTGGTCGAAGTGACGCTCGATCACCGCGACCATGCCCTCGGGGCCGGCCGGCTCGTGCTCGGCGCTCCAGGAGAGGTGGGCCAGGCGCAGCAGTCCGCCGAAGACGGCGGCGAGCACGGCCGGGCGCAGGTCCTCGGCCGGGTCCAGGCCCTCGCGTTCGGCGAGCACCCGGACGACCAGCCGCTCCTGCTCGTTGACCCGCCGCAGGTGGGCGGCGAGCAGCGGGGGCGTCTCCTCGATCATCCGCATGAGTTCGAGGGCGCTGTGGATCGAGCCGGGGCCGGCGGCCTCCTCGCTGCCGAGGTCGTGCCAGGCCTTGACGATCGAGGCGCGCAGGGCCTGGAGCGGGGTCTCCTCGGCCGGGCGGTGGCGCAGGCACTCCATGAAGTAGTCCTCGGCCACGGCCATCACGGCGAGCGCGACCTCGTCCTTGTTGGCGAAGTAGCGGAAGAAGGTGCGCTGGGAGACGTCGACGGCGGAGGCGATCTCGTCGACGGTCGTCCGGGCGAAGCCCTGCCGGAGGAAGAGCACGTGGGCGGCCTGGATCAGGGCGTACCGGGTCTGCTGCTTCTTGCGCTCGCGCAGTCCGGGCGTGCGCCCGGGGCCCTCCGGGGCGTCGGTGGTGCGGGGGGTGTGAGCGGCCATGAGCAGGGGCCTTCCGGAGGGCTGGGTACGGCGGTGGGAGCACGATCCTAGCGCTCTGACAAATGTCAGTTATGGCCAGAAGTCACTGTTTGCCGAATGTCAGCGGCTGACATAATCTGCCGAGGTGGCGCCCGTCGGGCCGGGGCACCTGTGGGGACGGGTGGGCCGGGGCGCCACGACCACGTCCTGCACCCCAGCCACGCCCCCGGAGGGCCCTGATGAGCCAGTCCGTCGTGAAGAACTCCGAGGCGGACGCACCGCCGCCGCCGAACCCGCCGTCGGGGGGCGGCCTCAAGGGGCACCCCTGGCTGACCCTGCTGACCGTCGCGGTCGGCGTCATGATGGTCGCGCTGGACGGCACGATCGTCGCCATCGCCAATCCGGTGATCCAGGAGAAGCTGCACGCGGCGCCCGCCGAGATCCAGTGGGTCACCAGCGGCTACCTGCTGGCCCTGGCGGTCTTCCTGGTCACCGCCGGCAAGATCGGCGACCGCTTCGGCCACAAGGCCACCTTCCTGGTCGGCGCGGTGGGCTTCGCCGTGACCTCGGCCGCGATCGGCTTCGCCGGCAACATCCAGACCGTGATCGCCTTCCGGGTGCTCCAGGGCCTGTTCGGCGCGCTGCTCCAGCCGGCCGCGCTCGGCCTGCTGCGCGGGGCCTTCCCGGCCGAGCGGCTCAACATGGCGATCGGCATCTGGGGCGGCGTGATCGGCGCCTCCACCGCGGCCGGCCCGATCGTCGGCGGCCTGCTGGTCGAGCACGTCAACTGGGAGTCGGTGTTCTTCATCAACGTCCCGGTCGGCCTGATCGCGCTGGCGCTGGGCCTGTGGATCCTGCGGGACGTCCGCGCCGAGAAGGCCGCCAAGTCCTTCGACCTGCCCGGCATCGCGCTGCTCTCGGTGGGGATGTTCGCGCTGGTCTTCGGCATCATCAAGGCCCCCGAGTGGGGCTGGGGCGACGGGCGGACGCTGCTGTTCCTGGGCGGCGCGGTGGTCCTGATGGTGCTGTTCGCGCTCTGGCAGGGCAAGGCCCGCGAGCCGCTGGTGCCGCTCGGCCTGTTCCGCTCGGTGCCGCTGTCGGCGGGCGTGCTGCTGATGGCGCTGATGGCCTTCGCGTTCTTCGGCGCGATCTTCTTCGTGACCTTCTACCTCCAGAACGTGCACGGGATGAAGCCGGTCGACGCCGGCGTCCACCTGCTGCCGATGACCGGCATGATGATCGTCGGCTCGCCGCTGGCCGGCCTGGCGATCGGGAAGCTTGGCCCGCGCATCCCGATCGTGGCCGGGATGCTGATCACCACCGTCGCGATGTACGGCATGTCCACCCTGGACACCGGCTCCGGCAACGGCGTGATGTCGCTCTGGTTCGTCCTGATGGGCCTCGGCATCAGCCCGGTCATGGTCGGCGCCACCGAGGTGATCGTCGGCAACGCCCCGCTGGAGCTCTCCGGCGTGGCCGGCGGCCTCCAGCAGGCCGCGATGCAGGTCGGCGGCAGCCTCGGCACCGCGGTGCTGGGCGCGCTGATGGCCGCCAAGGTCGGCGACGTGCTGCCGGGCAACTGGGCGAAGGCCGGCCTGCCGCCGGTCGAGGGCGCGGCGGGCGAGGGCCTCAAGCAGGCCGCCCAGCTCGGCATCGCCCCGCCGGCCCCGGCCGGCACCCCGCAGCAGGCGGTGGACGCGATGGCCGGCGCCGTCCACGAGTCCTTCGTGAGCGGCATGTCGCTGGCCTTCGCGGTGGCCTCCGTGGTGGCCCTCGCCGCCGCCGCGCTCGGCCTGCTCACCCGCCGCGGCACCACCGACGCGGGCCCGTCCGTGCACATCTGACGGCCCCACGGCCCCGCCGCACGCCACGGCCCCGGACTCCTCGGAGTCCGGGGCCGTCGTGGTGCCCGGGCGGCGGGCGCCCCTGTGCGTCAGGCGCGGCTGAGGGCCACCAGCGGGACGGTCCGGGCGGTGGTGCGGTAGCCGGCGAACTGGGGCTGGGCGGCGATCTGACGGGCCCAGAGCGCGTCGTGCTCGGCCGGGTCGACCGGGGCCGCCAGGGCCGGGTAGCGCTCGGCGCCGACCTCGACGGTCACCTCGGGGTGGGCCACCAGGTTGCGGTACCAGAGCGGGTCCTGCTCGCTGCCGCCGTTGGAGGCGAAGACCACCAGCCGCCCGCCGTCCGGCAGGTAGACCAGGGGAGTGGTGCGCGGCTCGCCGCTGCGGGCGCCGACCACGGTGAGCAGGAGGACCGGCGCGTCGGCGAGCGGGCCGCCGACGGCCCCCTGCCGGGTGCGGAACTCCGCGATCACGTTCCGGTTGAACTCGCCCGCGCCGTCGGCGGGTTCGGGGTGCCGCCCGGAGGGCCCGGGCCTCGTCTCGTCGGTCATGGCGCCGAGCTTAGGGCCTGTCGTCGAACTCGCGTCTGCGGGGCGGCGCCGGGGCACGCACCTCGCCGCGTTGTCGTCGGTCGCCAATGCTCCGCAGTGGCTCCCTCCTCCGCCTTGCGATGCACGCACCCCAACGCCGCC
>NZ_JBSFJC010000114.1:0-27061 GCF_053597855.1 Kitasatospora sp. NPDC001225 | reverse complement strand
GGCGCGGCCGGCCCCGTGGGCGACACCCCGCGCGCCGACCTCCCGCGCACCGTCGACCGGCGCACCGAGCGGCCGCGCGCCGCCCACTGACCCCGGATCACCCGGTCGGCCGCCCCCTCGGGCAGGTCGGCCGCCGCGCTGCTCGAATGTGAGACGAGCCCTGCCCACTCGGCGTCAGAGCGGGCCCGTCCACCCCCGGGAGCGCGCGTGTCCTCAGTCAACAGCCAACGGGCGGCCGGCGAGGCCCACCTCGGCCACGTGGTGTTCATCTCGGCGGCCGCCGCCATGGGCGGCTTCCTGTTCGGCTACGACAGCGCGGTGATCAACGGCGCCGTGACGGGCATCCAGAAGCACTTCGGGGTCGGCCACGGCACCACCGCCTTCGTGGTGGCGATCGCGCTGCTCGGCTCGGCGGTGGGCGCGGTGATCGCCGGCCGGCTCGCCGACCGCCTCGGCCGGGTCCGCACGATGCTGCTGGCCGCCGCCCTGTTCGCGGCCAGCGGCATCGGCTCGATGTTCCCGCCGAACATCGAGACCCTCGCCACCTGGCGCGTGGTCGGCGGCATCGCGATCGGCATCGCCTCGGTGATCGCCCCGACCTACATCGCCGAGGTCGCCCCGACCGCGTACCGCGGCCGGCTCGCCTCCTTCCAGCAGATGGCGATCGTGCTCGGCATCACCGTCTCCCAGCTCGCCAACTGGGCCCTCAACCAGGCCGCCGGCGGCGAGTCCACCAACCACCTCGGCGGCATCCAGGCCTGGCAGTGGATGCTCGGCGTCGAGGCCATCCCGGCCCTGGTGTACGGGCTGATGGCGCTCGCCATCCCGGAGTCGCCGCGCTTCCTGATCGCCGACCACCGCGAGGAGCAGGCCCGCAAGGTGCTGGTCGAGGTCGAGGGCGAGGGCGTGGACCTGGACGCCCGGGTCGCGGAGATCCGCTCGGTGCTGGAGTCCAGCCACAAGCCCCGGATGAAGGACCTGATGGGCGGCCGCTTCGGCCTGCTGCCGATCGTCTGGGTCGGCATCGGCGCCTCGGTGTTCCAGCAGTTCGTCGGCATCAACGTGATCTTCTACTACTCGTCCCTGCTGTGGCAGTCGGTCGGCATCAACGAGTCCAACTCGCTGCTGATCAGCCTCTCCACCTCGATCATCAACGTGATCGGCACGGTGATCGCGATGGCCCTGGTGGACCGGATCGGCCGCAAGCCGCTCGCCCTGGCCGGCTCGATCGGCATGGCGGCCGCGCTGGGCACCGCCGCCTGGGCGTTCTCCTACCGGGAGGGCACCGGCGACACCGCCACCCTGGACAACACCCACGCCACCGTCGCCCTGGTCGCCGCGCACGTCTTCGTGCTCTGCTTCGCCTTCTCCTGGGGCGTGGTGGTCTGGGTCCTGCTCGGCGAGATGTTCCCCAACCGGATCCGCGCGCTGGCGCTGTCCGTCGCCGCCTCGGCGCAGTGGATCGCCAACTGGGCGATCACCGTCAGCTTCCCGGACCTCGCCGACTGGAACCTCTCCGCGACGTACGTCATCTACGCGGCCTTCGCGCTGCTCTCCATCCCGTTCGTGGCCTTCTGCATCAAGGAGACCAAGGGACGCGCCCTGGAGGAGATGGGCTGACCCGGACCGCCCCGCCGAACTCCCGCCGCTCGCGGCCCGACCCACCGAGAGGAAGCCATGCCTGACCAGGGCGGCTCCCGGCAGAACGTCACCTTCCCGAGCAACGGCCGTACCGCGCACGGCTACCTGGCCCGCCCGCCGCAGGGCGTCGGACCGGGCCTGGTGGTGGTGCAGGAGTGGTGGGGCCTCACCTCGCACATCGCCGACATGGCCGACCGCTTCGCCGCCGAGGGCTTCACCGTCCTCGCCCCCGACCTGTTCGGCGGCGCCACCACCCACGACGGCACCGAGGCGGCCCGCTTCCGGCGCGAGCTGCCGGTCGACCGGGCGGTGGAGGACCTGGCCGGGGCGGTCGACCACCTGCTCGCGCTGGACGGCGTGGTCGGCGACGCGGTCGGCGTGGTCGGCTTCTGCATGGGCGGCGGCTTCGCGCTGCTGCTGGCCGCCCGGGCCGGCGACAGGGTGGCCGCCGTGGTCCCGTTCTACGGCCTGCCGCCCGACCCGGACTTCGACTACCGCGGCCTGACCGCCCACGTGCTCGGCCACTTCGGCGAGCTGGACGGCTCGATCCCGATGGCCGCCGTGGACGAGGCGGCGATCCGGATCGGCGAGGCCACCGACGTCCGCCCGGAGATCCACTTCTACCCGGCCGGGCACGCCTTCATGAACGACGAGAACCTGATCGGCACCTACGACCCGCTCCAGGCCCGGATCGCCTGGCGCCGCACCGTCACCTTCCTCTGGGGCCACCTCGGCTGACGGGGCCGGCACAGCCGGCGGGGCAGCCCTCGACGTTCGGGGCCACCTCGGCCGACTGGGCGGACTCGGCCGACGGGGCTAGCTCGGCTGAAACCCCACCCTTCCGACGCCCCGGTACGACAACCGGATGGACACCCGTACGCCCCCACGGCATAGTCTCCGGGTGCCGACCCCACCCTCACGCCGCTTCGCCTGGGCGAGCCGCAACTTCCGCATCCAGACCGCCGCCACCGTGGTCAGCGGCCTCGGCAACGCCGGCGCCCCCATCGCCACCGCCTTCGCCGTGCTCGGCACCGGCGGCACCACGACAGAGGTCGGCTACGTCACCGCCGCCCGGCTGGTGCCCACCGTCCTGCTGATGGTGGTCGGCGGCACCCTCGCCGACCGGCTGCCGCGCCACCTGATCATGGTCGCCGCCAACGTGTTCAGCGGGGTCTCCCAGGCCGTCCTGGCCGCCCTGGTGCTGACCGGTGACGTCCGGCTCTGGCAGATGCTGGCGCTCTCCGCGGCCGGCGGGGCCGGCTACGCCCTCTACTCCCCTGCCTCCGGCGGCATGATCATGCAGGCCGTCCCCCAGGAGCATGCCGCCCGCGCCTTCGCGGTCTTCCGGATGGGCCTCAACGCCTCCCAGATCGGCGGCGCCGCCCTCGGCGGGGCGCTCACCGCCCTCGTCGGCCCGGGCTGGGTGCTCGCGCTGGACGCCCTGTGCTTCCTGCTCGCCGCCGCCCTCCGCTTCTTCCTGGAGCCGGAGAAGGCCCCCGCGTCCTCCGGCAGCAGCATGCTGCGCGACCTGCGCGAGGGCTGGCGGGAGTTCGCCTCCCGCCGCTGGCTCTGGGTGATCGTGCTCCAGTTCTCGGTGCTGGTCGCCTGCATCAACGCGGTGGAATCGGTGTACGGGCCGACCGCCGCCAAGGAGCGGCTCGGCGGGGCGGGCGCCTGGGGCCTGGCGATGGCCGCCTACGGCGTCGGCCTGGTGGCCACCGGCGTGCTGATGACGCGCTGGCGGCCGCGCCGGATCCTGCTGGTCGGCAACTGGGGGGTCTTCCTGTTCGGCGTGCCCGCCCTGGCCCTCGCCGCCGAGGTGCCACTGCCACTGCTGGTCGTCGCGATGTTCCTGTCCGGCGTCGGCGTCACCGTCTTCGGCGTCAACTGGATGGTCGCGCTCCAGCAGGAGATACCCGAGGAGATGTTCTCCCGGGTCACCGCGTACGACGAACTCGGCTCCTACTCGCTGGCCCCGGTCGGCACCGCGCTGGCCGGCCCCGCCGCCGTGGCGCTCGGCCTGTCGGGCGCGCTCTGGGCGTGCGCCGCCGCCTGTCTGGTGCTCAGCGCGGTCGTCCTGCTGGACCCGCAGGTGCGCCGGCTGAGCCGTCGGGGCACGACGGACGCACCGGTGCCCGTCAGCGAGCCCGCGCCCGCTCCGTGAGCCCCCTGTGCGCCCCGCGTGCGCCCGCCCGTGGGCAACCGCAGGTGCGCGGGTGACGTCCGAAGTGTCAGGAAACACCACCGTCTCCGAGGGGCCACCGGTGCCGAAGCCACTGCTGTTCCTGGACGTCGACGGCGTCCTCAACCCGGTCCGCCCCCACCCGGACGCCGGGTTCGACACCCACACCCTGTTCGGCTACACCGTCCTGCTGTCCGCCCGGCACGGCGCCTGGCTGCGCGAACTCGCCGGAACGTACGACCTGGTCTGGGCGACGACGTGGGAGGAGAACGCGAACACCCACATCGCCCCGGCGATCGGCCTGGACCCGCTCCCGGTGGTCACCTTCACCGGCTACGTCCCGCAGCCCGGCGACCCGCGCGTCCCGCTGATGGAGCTGTTCTCCGCCGCCAAGTGGGCCCCGCTGCTGCGCTACGCCGCCGGCCGGCCGTTCGCCTGGGTGGACGACGTCATCCCGCCGCGGCTGGTCCGCCGCTCCCGGTTGCGCCGGGACCGCCTGCTGCTGCCCGTCGACCCCGGCGAGGGCCTGGAGCGCCGGCACGTCGACCGGCTGCTCGCCCGTCCGCCGCGCGGCCGGGCGCGGTCGCTCAAGGGGTCGGCAGCCAGCTGACGTGCCCGGCCAGCAGCGCGTACCCGACAAAGGCCACCGTGTCGATCAGCGCGTGCGCCACCACCAGCGGCATCACCCGCCCCCAGCGCCGGTACAGCAGGCAGAACACCGCGCCCATCACCATGTTGCCGACCAGCCCGCCGACCCCCTGGTAGAGGTGGTACGAGCCGCGCAGCACCGAACTCGCGGCCACCGCCGCCGGCCAGGACCACCCGACCTGCCCCACCCGGCGCAGCAGGTAGCCGAGGACGACGACCTCCTCCAGGATCGCGTTCTGCCAGGCCGACAGCAGCAGCACCGGCACCCGCCACCACACGTCCGGCAGCCCGGACGGCGCCACCGTCAGGTTGTACCCGGCCGCCTGCGAGGCCAGGTAGAGCGCCAGCCCCGACCCGCCGATCGCGGCCGCGACGGCGGCGCCCCGCCCCAGGTCGCGCAGCTTCTGCCCGAGGTCGAAGCCCAGTACCCGCAGCGCGACGCCCTCGCGCACCAGCAGGTACCCGACCAGCACCACCGGCATCAGCCCGCGCCCGATGTAGTACAGCTGCCACACCAGGTCCAGCCAGGGCCGCCCGGGCGCCCGCGAGCCGTTCAGCGTGGCGACCTGCTGGCCGAGCTTGAGCGGTTCGGTGAGCGAGCCGGTGAAGCTGATCAGCGCGCTGATCCCGCTGGCCCCGAGCGAGAGGCCGAGGACGATCAGCAGCTCCGCGCCGAACAGCCGACGGGTGGGCTTCGCGGTCTCCGGCGCGGTCGGGACGGTGGTCACGGGGGCTCCAGCGGACGGGCGGTCGCTCCGGCCGTCGGCCGACCACCGGAGCGATCATCCTGACACAGCCGCCGGACCGCCCCGACGGGGAGGGCTCAGCCCACCGGCCAGGTGTGCACCGGCTCGCCGCCGCGCATGAGTTCGGCGTAGCGCCTGGTCATCGCCGCGAGCGCGGCCGGCCGGTCCATCCCGTACTGCTCGCGCAGCCGGTGGAAGGTGGCGGTCTGCCAGGACGCGCCGTTGGTGCGGCGCAGGCAGCGCTGCTCGATGATGCCCAGGTAGCGGTCCCGGTCGGCGGGCTCCACGCCCCACTCGTCCAGCCCCTGGTAGGCCATCGGCAGCAGCTCGTTGAGCACCAGGTCGACCGCGGACACGGTCTGCAGCCCGCCGCCGCGCCCGGCCCGCCCCGAGCGCGGCCACTGGAACACCGCGTCGATGCCGTACCGGGCGCCCTGCTGGAAGTTCTCGTCCGCCCGCTCGAACGGCAGCCGGGTCCAGATCGGCCGGGGCTGCTCGGCCAGCACCCGCACCAGTCCGTAGTAGAAGGCGGCGTTGGCGAGCGTGTCGGCCACCGTCGGCCCGGCCGGCAGCGCCCGGTTCTCCACCCTCAGGTGCGCCACCGCGCCCGCGATGTCGTACACCGGGCGGTTCCAGCGGTAGATGGTGCCGTTGTGCAGCCGCATCTCGGCGAGCCTGGGCGCACCGCCGGAGGCCAGCACCTTCATCGGGTCCTCGTCGTCGCAGATCGGCAGCAGCGCGGGGAAGTACCGCAGGTTCTCCTCGAACAGGTCGTACGCCGAGTCCACCCAGCGCTCGCCGAACCAGGTGATCGGGCGCACGCCCTGGGCCTTGAGCTCCGCCGTACGGGTGTCACAGGCCTGTTGGAAGAGCACCGGACGGGTCTCCCGCCACAGCTCCCGCCCGAACAGGAAGGGCGAGTTGGCGCCGAGCGCGAGCTGCGGCCCGCAGATCGCCTGGGCCGCGTTCCACACCGAGGAGAACCGCTGCGGGGTCACCTGGAGGTGCAGTTGGAGCGAGGTGGCGGCAGCCTCGGCCACCATGGTGATCGACTCCAGCTGGAGGTGCTCGACGCCCTCGATGTCCAGCGCGATGTCCTCCCCGCGGGCGGCCAGGATCTGGTCGCTGAGCAGGCTGTACCGCTGGTTGTGGCTCATCGCGTCCAGCCCGGTGTGGGCGTGCTCCAGCGTCGGCAGGATGCCCACCATGACGATCCGGGCGCCCGCCTCGGCCGCCTGCCGGTCGGCGTAGCGCAGCCCGGTGTCGATCTCCTCGCGCAGTTCCTCGAACACGTGCCCGCAGAGCCGGTGCGGCGTGATGTTGACCTCGATGTTGAAGCGGCCCAGTTCGGTCTGGAAGTCGCTGGAGCCGATCGCGCTCAGCACCTGCGCGTTGTTCATGGCCGGCAGGCCCTGCTCGTCGGCCAGGTTGAGCTCGATCTCCAGGCCCATCACCGCCCGCGGCCGGTCGAAGCGGTCCTCCCGGATCATCCGTCCGAGCACGTCCAGACACGTGTGGAGCTTGCGCCGGTAGAGCTGCCGGTCCGCCAGTTCCGCCCGAGTCGCCACGACCTTCTCGCCCACGGTCCCCTCCTCCAGAGCCACCCCGTCGAGCACCCGGTCGACCGACCGTGCAAGCATGATGCCCACCGCGAAGATCGATACCCGAACGTGCGTACTGGCTTGCAATGCAAGGCATCTGACGGAAAATCAGACGAACTGTGGACTTGCCCGACACCACAGCCTGTGATAAACAGATCACCCTGCGCACCTGTTCGAATTCGCACAGCGCTCCGGCCGGTCCGCCTCGCCCCGAAAGCCCTCGTCGAGGCGGCGACCGCGCCGGCACCGCGATCCTGCACAACCGGACACGGCCCGGCCCCGTCACCGACGACGCGTCGCCCCGCCACGCCGGTATGCCGCACTCGCACGCCGATCTCGCTTGGAGAGGCGGACCCCGCCATGACTCTGCAAACCCCCCAGCCCCCGCCGAGCGCCCTGCGCGCCGTCCTGGGCGCGCTCGACTCGGAGACCGCGCTGCGCCAGCCCGCCGCCGCAGCACTGCGCCATCCGACCGGCCCACTGCTCCCCGCCCACCCGCTCGCGGTGCACGTCCTGAACGGCCCGCGCCCGGAGCTGCCGGCCGCCCGCCGCACCGGCTGGCGCTTCCTGATCAAGGACGGCGCCGAGGTGGCCGCCGCCGCCGAGGTGGTGCAGAGCGCCGAGGGCCACAGCTTCTCCCACTTCACCGCCGGCCCCTACCTCGACTCGACGGTCCGGGCGCTGCGCGAGGCCTGGCAGCTCACCCAGGGCTCCCGGACCCGCCGGCAGCCCCGACTGCTGACCTTCCCCGGCCAGTACGCCACGGCGCTCTGGCTGCACAACCCCGACGCCGACCCGGACGGCGACCTCCTGATCCCCCTGGCCCCGGCCCCGCTCGGCGTCGCCGCGCACCGCGCCCGGCCCGCCGCCGAACTGCTGCCGCTGCTCGCCCGCGCCCCGCTCGCCGGACCGCTGCTGCTCGGCACCTCCTGACCCGCCGACGCCCCACGGGCCGCCGGGCCCACCCGCCCGGCGGCCCTCGACCGCGCCCGCGCGCCCGCTCCCAAACCCTCACCCGAACGGTGACCACCCGTCCGGGCCATTCGGCATGGCCCCAACGGGCCATGTCCCGACTGACCCACCGGTGCGCCTTTTCCCGTCGGCCCCACCTGAACGGGTGATCTCTACCCGGGAGTTGTGGCGCATGTCACGAAATCCCTGCGCGCGGCTCCCGGGATGCCGACACTGGGAACCAGCGTGGAAGGACCCCCTGTCCTACCCACTTGGGCGCCGGCCCACACTTGGCCGGCGCGCGGACAGGATCCGACCACCGCGGCGGCCCCGGACGGCACCACCTCCGGCGACCGCACCACGGGGAGGATCGCAGAGCGAAGCGAGGGTACGCATGTGCCAGCACCGTCCTGAGTGCCCGACGGCCGAGTCCGAGGACCGCGAGGCGGCCGTATCGGTGGCCCGTCACCCGGAGCAGGGCTGGAGCCTGCTCTGCAACGGCGTCGTCCTGTTCGAGGACACCGGCGAACTGCTGCCCGACGGCCGGGTGATCGCCCCGCGCCGCCCCGTCGCCCACGCGGCCTGACCACCCGGTCCGACCGTACGGCGGGGGCAGCCGCCGACCAGCGCAGACGGGCAGGGCCCCGGCGGAGTTCTCCGCCGGGGCCCTGCCGTCCGACCCGGACCACCTGGGCCCGGTCGGGTCAGACGCCGTACTCGTCCAGCGGCGGGCAGGAGCAGACCAGGTTGCGGTCGCCGTACGCGCCGTCGATCCGGCTCACCGGCGGCCAGTACTTGTCCGCCGGGTTCACGCCCGCCGGGAAGACCGCCTCCTGCCGCGAGTAGCCGTGCGCCCAGTCGCCGGCCAGCGTGGCGGCGGTGTGCGGGGCGTTGCGCAGCGGGTTGTCGTCGGCCGCCCACTCGCCCGAGCCGACCTTGTCGACCTCGGCCCGGATGGTGATCATCGCGTCGCAGAAGCGGTCGATCTCGTGCAGGTCCTCGGACTCGGTCGGCTCGATCATCAGCGTGCCGGCCACCGGGAAGGACATCGTCGGCGCGTGGAAGCCGTAGTCGATCAGGCGCTTGGCGATGTCGTCCACCGTCACGCCCGTCTCCTTGGTCAGCGGGCGCAGGTCGATGATGCACTCGTGCGCGACCAGCCCGCCCGGACCGGTGTAGAGCACCGGGAAGTGCGGCGCCAGGCGCTTGGCGATGTAGTTGGCGTTCAGCACCGCGACCTGGGTCGCGTGCTTGAGGCCCTCGCCGCCCATCAGCCGGACGTACGCCCAGGAGATCGGCAGGATGGCCGCCGAGCCCCACGGCGCGGCCGAGATCGGGCCCACGCCGGTGGCCGGGCCGGCCTCCGGCTGCAGCGGGTGGTTCGGCAGGTACGGCGCCAGGTGGGCGCGCACCGCGACCGGGCCGACGCCCGGGCCGCCACCGCCGTGCGGGATGCAGAAGGTCTTGTGCAGGTTCAGGTGCGAGACGTCCGCGCCGAACTTGCCCGGCTTGGCCAGGCCGACCAGGGCGTTCAGGTTGGCGCCGTCCACGTACACCTGGCCGCCGGCCTCGTGCACCAGGGCGCAGATGTCGGTGATCTGGGTCTCGTACACGCCGTGGGTGGACGGGTAGGTGACCATCAGCACGGCGAGGTTGTCGCGGTGCTGCTCGATCTTGGCCTTCAGGTCCTCGACGTCCACGTCGCCGTCGACCAGGGTCTTCACCACGACCACGCGCATGCCGGCCATCACCGCGGAGGCCGCGTTGGTGCCGTGCGCCGAGGACGGGATCAGGCAGACGTCGCGCTGGGTGTCGCCGTTGGCGTGGTGGTAGGCGCGCACGGCCAGCAGACCGGCCAGCTCGCCCTGCGAGCCCGCGTTCGGCTGGATCGACACGGCGTCGTAGCCGGTCACCTCGACCAGCTGCTGCTCCAGCTGGCGGATCAGGGTCAGGAAGCCCTGGGCCTGGTCGATCGGCGCGAAGGGGTGCAGCTGGCCGAACTCCGGCCAGGTCACCGCCTCCATCTCGGTGGTCGCGTTGAGCTTCATGGTGCAGGAGCCCAGCGGGATCATGCCGCGGTCCAGCGCGTAGTCCCGGTCCGACAGGCGGCGCAGGTAGCGCAGCATGGCGGTCTCCGAGCGGTGGCTGTGGAAGACCGGGTGGGTCAGGTACTCGTCCTCGCGCAGCAGCGCGGCGGGCAGCGCGTCGGCGGCCTCGGCGACCTCGACGGCGGGGACGCCGAACGCGGCCCAGACGCCGGCCAGGTGCTCGCGGGTGGTGGTCTCGTCGGTGGAGACGGAGATCCGGTCCGCGCCGTCCTGGTGGACGTTGATGCCGTTGGCGCGGGCGGCGGCGGCGATCTCCGCGGCGCGGCCCGGGACGACGGCGGTGACGGTGTCGAAGAACTCGCCGTGCAGCAGCTCGACGCCGCCGGCCCGCAGGCCCTCGGCGAGGGCCGCGGCGTAGCGGTGGGTGCGGCGGGCGATGTCGGCCAGGCCGTCGGGGCCGTGGTAGACGGCGTACATCGAGGCCATCACGGCGAGCAGCACCTGGGCGGTGCAGATGTTGCTGGTGGCCTTCTCGCGGCGGATGTGCTGCTCGCGGGTCTGCAGCGCCAGGCGGTAGGCGCGGTTGCCGTCGACGTCGACGGAGACGCCGACCAGGCGGCCGGGCAGCGAGCGGGCGAACTCGGCGCGCACCGACAGGTAGCCGGCGTGCGGACCGCCGAAGCCCATCGGCACGCCGAAGCGCTGCGAGGTGCCGCAGGCGATGTCGGCGCCCAGCGAACCCGGGGACTTGAGCAGGGTCAGCGCGAGCAGGTCGGCGGCGACGGCGACGATCGCGCCCAGGCCGTGCGCCTGCTCGATCACCGCGGTGAGGTCGCGGACCACACCGGTGGCGCCCGGGTACTGGAGCAGCACGCCGAAGACGCCGCGCTCGACGATCTCGGCCGGGATGCCCTCGGACAGGTCGGCGACGACGACCTCGACACCGGTCGGCACGGCACGGGTGTTGATCACCGCGACGGTCTGCGGCAGGGTCTCGGCGTCGACCAGGAAGACGCCGCCCTTGACCTTGGTGACGCGGCGGGCCAGCGCCATCGCCTCGGCGGCCGCGGTGCCCTCGTCCAGCAGCGAGGAGCCGGAGGTCGGCAGGCCGGTCAGGTCGGAGACCAGGGTCTGGAAGTTGAGCAGCGCCTCCAGGCGGCCCTGCGAGATCTCCGGCTGGTACGGGGTGTAGGCGGTGTACCAGGCCGGGTTCTCCATGACGTTGCGCAGGATCACCGGCGGGGTGAAGGTGCCGTAGTAGCCCAGGCCGATCATCGGCTGGAGCACCTGGTTGCGGCCGGCCAGCTCGCGCAGCTCGGCGAGGACCTGGGCCTCGGTCCGGCCCGCGGGCAGGTCCAGGGCGGTGATGGAGCGGATCGCCTCGGGCACCGCGGTGGCGGCGAGCTCGTCCAGCGAGCCGTAGCCGACGGACGCCAGCATCTTCTCCTGCGCGGCGGCGTCGGGGCCGATGTGGCGGTTCTCGAAGGGGCTGGCCAGCTCAAGCTCGGTGAGGGTCGAGGCGCCGGTGGGGCGTCCCGCGTTCGGCTGGGCGTTCATGGTGGTCGAGGCCTCCTGGTCACGGACCGGCGGGGGTACGCACGCCGGCCGGCCTCGCCGCTGCGGACAGCGGACGAACCTGGGCGGGCGGACCCGACAGGCCTCCCCCTCTGTCATCGGGACCTGAGAGCTTCACCCGCACGGGGCGCTGTGGGCGCTCCGTCGGCTTGCACCGTCGGTGAGGGTGGTGATCGCCGGCTTCCGCGCCGACGCTCCTGCCCTGCTTTCCAGAGTGACCTACCCCACACGGTACGGATGCCTGAGAGATTCCGGGGAGGAGTTGCTCCTTCGGCGCTCCGACCAGCGGCTTTCGCAGTCGGAGACTCTCCCGAGCGGGCTCTGCGGTCGTCGCCCAGGGTACCAGCGGGAGGCCCCCCGATCACGGGTGCGTCAGGTCGTTCGGGGTCTACGCGCGTCCCCCGGACGGTCCAGCGCGCAGCCCGTCCGGCGCACCCCGCTCGCGGCCGTCCGATTCATGGCTTTTGGTGTGAAGTGGCGGACGGAACGGGTGCTCCGGCCGCCTTCCTGCGGGAGTTCCGCAAGCTCAGCGCACGGGAGGAAAGAGTGCAGACCGACATCGACCCCCGGGACCTCATCGGTCACAAGGCCGTCGACCGCAACGGAGACAAGATCGGCACGGTCGACGAGGTCTACCTGGACGACGCCACCGGCCGGCCCGAGTGGGCCGCGGTCCGGACCGGCATCTTCGGCCGGGACGCCTTCGTCCCGCTGACCACGAGCGAGTTCGCCGGCGACGAGCTCCGGGTGCCGTACGACAAGTCGCTGGTGAAGGAGTCGCCGGACTTCGGCGTCGGCCAGCACCTGTCCCCCGCCCAGGAGCTCCAGCTGTACCGCTACTACGGGCTCGACACCCCGATGGACGGCCGCCCGAGCCACGAGAACGGGAGCCGGCCCAAGCAGGCCGACCTCGACTTCGGCACCACGGCGGCGGCCGCCGCCGCCACGACGACCGCGGCGGCCCCGGCGAAGTCGCTCACCTTCCACACCCCCGAGCGCTCCCCCGATCCCGTTCCCGAGCCCGCCCCGGCCAGAGCCCCCGTCGCCACCGCCCCGCCCACCACCGCCGTCACCGCCACGGTCGCCGACAGCACCAGAACCGCCCCGGAGGCCGACATGCGGATGCTCAGCACCCCCGAGGCCACCACCGCCACCCCGGCGGCCGCCCCCGTCGCACCCACCGTGGAGCCGAGGCCGCAGTCGCAGCCCGCCCCCGCGCCCGCGTCTACGCCCGCCCCGGCGGCGACCGTCGTCGCCGCGCACGCCGACGGCGCCCCGTCCGCCCCCAGCGGCCCGGTCGAGATCACCTGCCGCGAGGAGCGGCTGGAGGTCACCACTGAGTGGCACACCCTCGGCACCGCGAAGCTGCGCAAGTACGTGACGACCGAACAGGTCGAGCGCCGCATCCCCGTGGTCCACGAGCGCGTCCGGGTCGAGCGGATGCCGGTCAGCGACGCCGAGCGCGCCACGCTCAGCGAGAAGGACATCGCCGAGGCCGTCGAGGAGGTCACCCTCCGCGAGGAGCGCGCGGTGGTCCGCAAGTACCTCGCGCCCGTCGAGCGGGTCCGCCTGGTCGTCGAGCGCTACACGACGGAGGAGGTGGTCCGGGAGGAGCTCCGCCGCGAGCACGTCGAGGTCCACGACACCACCGCCACCCAGAACACCTCCCCGGCCGGCTCGACCCCGCCCCCCGCCTCACCCCCCGCCACCGACTCACCCCGCCCGGCCGCGCTGCGCCCGCTCGTCTGACACCACCCGCGAAGAGGGGCCCCGGACACCGTCCGGGGCCCCTCTCGCACACCCACCACAGGCACCCTCCCCACACCTGCCACCCCACACCACGGCCCTTGTCACGTACCCGATCGTTCACCCCTGCCAAAGCGCCCCTCGCCACACCCCCACCCGCCCGCCGCAGGCGCCCCTCCCTGCGCCCACCCCCGCCACAGCCCTTGTCACGTACCCGACCGTTCACCTTTGCCAAAACTTAACCACTCGATATTTGACACTCTGAAGTATCTCCCTGCATGGTTACTTCAGTTCATTCACTATGTACGGGAGGAAGCAACCGTGAGTGAGGCACCACAGCCCACCACCGCGGCCGAGAAGCAGAGCAGCGCCCGGGTCCTGCCGGCCCTCATCCTGGCGATGCTGTCGTTCAGCGTGGTGCAGACCGCGGTCGTCCCGATCCTGCCCTCGCTGGCCAAGGAACTGCACGTCTCCGCATCCAGCGTCACCTGGCTGATGACCGCCAACCTGCTCTCCGCAGCCGTGCTGACTCCCCTCCTGGGCCGCTTCGGCGACCTCCGGGGCCGCAAGCCGATGCTGCTGATCTCGCTGGCCGGCCTGGTCGCCGGTTCGGCGCTGGCGGTCAGCACCCACTCCTTCACCTGGCTGGTCGTCGCCCGTGTCCTCCAGGGCGCCGGCGGTGGCGTCCTGCCGCTGGCGATCAGCATCGTCCGTGACGAGCTGCCCAAGCAGAAGGTGACCGGCGGCGTCGCCGCCATCAGCGCCTCGATGGGCGTCGGCTCCGGCCTCGGCCTGGTCGCGACCGGTCTCCTGCTGGAGCACTGGAACTACAAGTCGATCTTCTGGATGGGCCTGGTCTTCGGCCTGATCGCGATCGCCCTGGTCGCCTTCCGCGTCCCGACCGACCCGGTGACCGACAAGGAGGGCGGCGCCGACCCGCTGGGTGCCCTCACCCTGGCCGGCTGGCTCTCCGCGCTGCTGGTCGCGGTCAGCCAGGGCAACCACTGGGGCTGGACCTCCAACAAGACGCTCGGCCTGTTCGCCGTCGCCGCCGTGGTCGCCCTGATCTGGGGGATCATCGAGACCAAGGTCGCGCACCCGCTGGTGGACATGAAGATGATGGCCCGTCCGGCCGTCGCCTTCACCAACGTGGCCGGCCTGCTCATCGGCTTCGGCATGTACGGCTCCTTCATGGTCATCAGCAACTTCGCCCAGACCCCGGAGAAGCTGACCCACTACGGCTTCACCGCCAGCGTGCTGCACGCCGGCCTCCTGCTGCTGCCGTCCGCGATCGGCTCGATGGTCGCCGCCCCGGTCGGCGCCCTGCTGATCGCCCGTCGCGGCCCGCGCCTGCCGCTGGTCCTCGGTGGCGTCCTCGGCGCCATCGCGATGGCCTACCTGGCCGTGCGCCACGGGCACGAGGGCGACATCTACACCGCCTCGGCGATCTTCGGTCTCGGTGTCGGCCTCGCCTTCGCCGCGATGCCGGCCTACATCAACGGCGCCGTCCCGGTCGAGCAGAGCGGTATCGCCAACGGCATGAACTCCGTGCTGCGCACGGTCGGTGGCGCGATCGGCACCGCCGTCATGGCCGCCATCCTGACCGGCGACACCATGAAGCTGCCGCCGCAGATCCCGCTGTCGCTGCCCACCCTGGACGCCTACAAGCACGCGTTCTGGACCGCGGCCGTCGTCTGCGTCGTCGCCGGCGTCGTCCCGTTCCTGATCCGCGGTACCAAGTCGGCCGCCACCGCGACGGTCGTCGGCGGCTCGGCCCAGCAGGACTCCAGCCCCGAGCTGGTCAAGACCGACGCCTGACGAGGCGTCCGGCCCCCGCGCTCAGGGACAGGGCGCGGGGCCCGGTCCCCGTACATCGTGAGGGCATCACGAACGCACGGGGTCCGGCACGGTGATCGGCCCCACCCGGTACTCCCCCACCGGGTGGGGCCGCTTCGCGTTTCAGGCTCCTTCCCCCGGCCCGCCGTTCCCCTCCGACACACCGTCCGGCCCCTCGTCCGCACCCGCGTCCCGGCGCAGCGGCAGCGGCCGGGACGGTTCGAGCGCCGGGTCGTCCACCGCGAAGGTCCGTACCCGCCCCGGCCCGTCCCACGGCGTCTCGAACCGTACGGTGACCCTCCCGACGCCGCTGCCCTGCACCCAGCCCGGACCGAACTCCTCGTGCCGGACGTCCTGTCCGGGCACCCACCGCCGCACCACGACGGCCTCCGGCTCCGCCTCGGCCTCCTCGGCCTCGGCCGCCGCCTCCGCGTGCTCCGCGGCCTCCTCCCGCAGCGCCTGGGCGAACAGGTCCTCCTGGGTGTAGTCGGCGAGTTGGGCGACGCCCACGCCGAGCAGCCGGACCCCGCCGGTGATCTCCACCTGCTCGGCCAGCCGGCGCGCGGTCGCGGTGATCACCGCCTCGTCGTCGGTGGGCCCGCCGAGCGTCTCCGAGCGGGTCAGCGTCGAGAAGTCGAACCGCCGGACCTTGAGCACCACCGTCCGCCCCGAGCGCCCGGCCGCCCGCAGCCGCCGTACGCACCGGCCGGCCAGGGCCTCCACCTCGCGCAGAACCCGTTCCCGGTCGGCCAGGTCCACCTCGTAGGTGTCCTCCACCGACACGGACTTGGCGTCCTGGTCGGCGATCACCGGCCGCTCGTCCAGCCCTATGGACATCTGGAAGATCCCGGCGCCGTGCGCCCGCCCGACCAGCTGCACCAGCTCCGCCTCCCCCGCCTCCGCGAGGTCGGCCACCGTGCTCAGCCCGGCCCGGCGCAGCACCTGTTCGGTGGCCGGCCCGATCCCGGGCAGCGCCCGCACCGGCATCGGGCCGAGCACGGCCCGCTCCTGCCCGGGCTCGATCATGACCAGTCCGTCCGGCTTGGCCTGCTCGGAGGCGATCTTGGCCATCAGCTTGGACCCGGCCGCCCCGACCGAGCCGGTCAGCCCGGTCGACCGCTGGATGTCCGCCCGCAGGTCCTCCGCGAGCGCGAGGACCAGCCGCTCTCCGGTCTCGTGGTCCGCCTCCAGCAGCGCCGGTCCGTACGGGCCTGCCTCCAGGTCCACGAAGGCCTCGTCCAGGCTGAGCGGCTGCACCAGCGGGGACAGCTGCCGCAGCAGCCCCATCACGATCTCGCTGTTCTGCCGGTAGGCCTCGAACCGCCCCGCCAGGAAGGCCGCGTTCGGGCAGAGCCTGCGCGCCTGCGCCATCGGCATCGCCGAGTGCACCCCGAACCTGCGCGCCTCGTACGAGGCCGTGGAGACCACCCCGCGCCCGCCGAGCCCGCCGACGACCACCGGCTTGCCGCGCAGGCTGGGCTTGGCCGCCTGCTCCACCGCCGCGAAGAAGGCGTCCATGTCGAGGTGGATGATGCTCGGCAGAGATCGCACCCGCCGATCATCGCGTACGGGTCCGACAGTGCGTACGAACCGGGCCGGAGGCCCCGCTCCCGGCCCCCGTCGCTACTGCTTCGCGGCCTCCGCCAGCGCCTTCGGAATGCCGTCCTCCCGGGGCCCGAGGAACACCGGGTCCGGCCGCAGCCAGGCGTTGGCCGCCGCCTTGCCCGCCCCGGCGACCTCCCGCAGCCCGCCGTACAGCCAGGTCGCGTCGTGCAGTTCCGGCACCCCGACCGCGTACGAGCGGATCCCCGCCGCCTCGCACAGCGCCAGCGCCCGGCGGACGTGGAAGTCCTGGCTGACCAGCACCGCGTGGTCCACCCCGAAGATCCGGCGCGCCCGGGTGCAGGAGTCCCAGGTGTCGAAGCCCGCGTAGTCCCGCACCACCCGGTCCTCGGGAACGCCGTTCCGGGTCAGGTAGTCGTACATCGCGTCGGGCTCGGAGTACTCGACCCGCCCGTTGTCCCCGGTCACCAGGATCGCCTGCACCTTCCCCTCCCGGTACAGGTCCACCGCCGCGACCAGCCGGTGCTCCAGGTACGGGGAGGGCTTGCCCTGGTACAGGCCGGCCCCGAAGACCACCGCGACCGGCGCGGCGGGCGCGCTCTCCACGGTGCCCACCCGGTCCCCCGCGGCGAACCACACCCAGGCGCTCGGCGCCAGCGCCAGCGAGCAGAGCACCGTTCCGACCTGGAACACCCTGCGCTGCGTCCGCCGCTGCCGCAGCCGGGCCCCCAGCAGTCCGGCCCTGCGCCGCAGCAGCCCCGATATACCGGTACCGACTCCCACGTGCCCTCCCTCGATCACGTCAACCGGGGAACACGACGGGGCCGCGGGTCCGAACGGTTCCCCGTCCGGGCCCGCGGCCCCGTCGAACGCCTGCTCAGACCGCCCGGTTGCGCCGCTGGGCCAGCTCGTCGGCCGGGTCGTGCCCGACCATCGTCTCGCCGGTGTCGGTGCGCTCGGCGTGCAGCCGCCCGAGGGTGAGCTCCAGCTCCTGCCAGACCGCTCCGACCGCGATGCCGAAGACCCCCTGACCGCCCTTCAGCAGGTCGACCACCTGCTGCGGCGTCGTGCACTCGTACACCGTCGCGCCGTCGCACATCAGCGTCATCCCCGCCAGGTCGGCCTGGTCGGCGGCCTGGAGGTGGGCGACCGCCACCCGGATGTTCTGCAGCGAGACACCCGCGTCGAGCAGCCGCTTCACGATCTTCAGCAGCAGGATGTCGCGGAAGCTGTAGAGCCGCTGGCTGGTCGACGGGTACGCGGTGCGGACGCTGGGCTCCAGCAGTCCGGTGCGGGCCCAGTAGTCCAGCTGGCGGTAGGTGATGCCGGCCGCCGCGCAGGCCGTCGGGCCCCGGAAGCCGAGCAGGTCGGACGTCGGGGCCAGCCGTTCGATGGCCGGCTGGCCCGCCTGTACGGCCGGGAACCTGCCGACCCGGGGGAAATCCGTGACGGTGCGAGCGGTGCGCGGCATGTGCACGGCGCACCGGCCTCCCACGGCCGCGTCATCGCCGGTGCTGCTCATGCCTGCCTCCGTCCACTTGTGCTGCGGGCAACCCGACTGCGGGCATCGGCCACCCGGACAGCCACTCCTGACGGTAGGCAGTCCCCTATGACCCGTCAACGATCGCCACGCCGGGCCAGACAAACCACATCACTCAGGAGAGTGGTTTTTCGTGCCCCTAGTGTGGGTAGATGGACGGATTTTGGCAAAACGATGGGCCGAAAGGCCGCACGGTCGGGCCCCGCTACTGCGGGCCGCTGCCGCCGAAGTCCTCGGGCGACACCTGGTCGAGGAACTCGCGGAACTTCTCGACCTCGTCCTCCTGCTCGTCCGGGATCGCGATGCCCGCCTCGGCGAGCACCTCCTCGCTCCCGTAGATCGGCGTGCCGGTGCGCAGCGCCAGCGCTATGGCGTCGGACGGCCGCGCGCTCACCTCGACCCCGCCGGCGAACACCAGCTCGGCGTAGAACACGCCCTCCCGCAGGTCGGTGATCCGGACCTCGGTGAGCTGCTGGCCGAGCGCCTCCAGGACGTCCTTGAAGAGGTCGTGCGTCAGCGGCCGCACCGGCGTCATGCCCTGCTGGGCGAAGGCGATCGCGGTCGCCTCGCCGGGGCCGATCCAGATCGGCAGATAGCGATCTCCCCCGACCTCCCGCAGCAGCACGATCGGCTGGTTGGAAGGCATCTCCACTCGGACACCCACGACGTCGAGCTCATTCACACAGGCAACCCTATGGCTCCGCTCCCGGATATGAAAGCGCAGGGCCGATGCCGCTGGTCAGCGCGGTGCGGCCAGGGCGCGCCGCGGGCGGCACGCGCTATCCGCGCGTCCGCATCCCGGCCTGGACCATGGCCGCGTGCAGCCGTACGGACAGCGTCGCGAGCTCCCGCGCGGTGGCCTCCGCGTGCGCCCTGGTCTGCGGGTTCCGGTGCCGGCGCAACGGCGCCACCACCTGTTCCACCAGCGCGATCTCGCGGTCCGCCGCGGCCTTCATGGCGCGAAGGTGCCGGGGCTCCAGCCCGTACCGGCCGAGCTCCGCGACCAGCCGGGCCACCTGGAGCGCCTCACCGTCGTAGCCGCCGTCCGGGCCCGGGGCGACCAGCCCGTAGGACTCCCACTCGGCCAGCTCCGGCTCCCCGGCCTCAGCCGCCGCGAGCAGTTCGGCGCGCCCCAGCCGGACGCCGGAGGGCACCTCGCCGCCGGCCACCAGCTCCCGGTCCGCCTCCTCCAGCGGCCCGGGCCGGGTGTCGGCGGCGGAGGGCAGCGCGGGCGGGTTCTCACCGCGCTCGATGGCGTCCAGGTGCTCCCGGATCACCCGCAGCGGCAGGTAGTGGTCCCGCTGCATGCGCAGGACGTAGGCCAGCCGCTCGACGTCGGCCGGGCTGAACTTGCGGTACCCCGAGGGCGTGCGCTGCGGCTCGACCAGTCCCTCCGCCTCCAGGAAGCGGATCTTGGAGATGGTGACCTCGGGGAAGTCGTCGCGCAGGAAGGCCAGCACCGCGCCGATGCTCAGCAGCTCGTCACCGCCGCGCCGACGGCCGACGGGCCGCTCGGCCCGGACCGGCTGCCGCGGGCCCGCGACCACCCCGCGTCCGCCGCGGTCCGCCTGCGGACCGGACGGGGTTGGGGTGGCCGCCCCGAGAGAAGAGGAAGGGGTATTCGTATTCACTCGGGCTCCTGCCGACGTCGTTTTCAGTACCCCCGGTTGTGGCCGGCGAAGAACACCAGCCGGTACTTCCCGATCTGCACCTCGTCGCCGTTGTTCAGCGGCACCTCGTCGATCCGCTCCCGGTTCACGTAGGTGCCGTTGAGGCTGCCCACGTCCGCGACGCTGAAGCCGGCCGGGGTGCGGCGGAACTCCACGTGGCGGCGCGAGACCGTGACGTCGTCGAGGAAGATGTCACCCTGCGGGTGGCGACCCGCCGTGGTGACGTCCGAGTCCAGCAGGAACCGGCTGCCGGAGTTCGGACCGCGCTGCACGATCAGCAGGGCCGAGCCCGGCGGCAGCGCGTCGATCGCCGACAGCACCTCGGCCGACAGGGCCGGCGTGGCGCCGGTGCCGGTCGTGGTGGTGGGGTCGTACGACTCCAGGCCGGAGATGGAGATGGTCGACGTGGTCTCCGCCGCCCCCTCCGGAAGCAGGCCGCCGCGCAGCGCCGTGCCGCAGTTGGAACAGAACCGGGCCGCGGCCGGGTTCCGGTTGCCGCACCTGGGGCACGGAGTGGGGCCAGCCATGTTCACAGCCTCCTGGCGCGGCACACCCGACGGGTTGTGCCCGGCGTACGGATCCGGGGCAAACCCTCCACCAGAGGTTGAGGGTCCTGACGGGAAACCTATGCGCGGCTCGCCGGAGGGGTCAACCGACGCGCCGTAGCCCGCCTGATTCCCCGCGTACTGGGCGGCGCCGCCGTCCCGGTACAGCTGCTGACCTGCGTACGGCGCGGCCTCGGGGGCCGGACGCATGCCCGGCACTGCGGGCTCGTCCTCCGGTCGGCGGTGACGCGCGGTGGGCGCCTCGACGGCGGCGGCGTCACGGCCCTTGTTACGACCGAACAACTTCGAGAAGAAACTCACGGGCGAATCCCCTTGCGTGTGACAGACCCGCCCGCGGGGCAGGGTGAGAACCTCGGACATGCTGCGGACCCGGTCGTTGCGGCTCGGGCCCGCTGGAGTGGTACTCCGGCGGTTGGTACTGCGGTTGTTGCTCCGGAGCGTACTGGTGCGAACCAGTCTCGCCCATGTGACGGCGGCGCCCCGCAGCGGGTGCCGCCCGCCCTTGACGGGCCGTTCGCCGGGCGCCCCGTCACTTCGAAGCCGGCTTGGCGTACTGCGGCGACTTCGGGTCCACGAGGGCGTCGACGACCACCTTCTGCTGCTGGGCGATCGTCGCCCGCGCCTGGTGGCTCTCCAGCGTGCGGACGACACCTCCCGGGATGTTCAGCGCGGGTGTCAGATCCTGCGGGTTCCCCACGACCGTGAAGCGGTAGGGCTGCGAGACCTTCTTCCCGTCGATCTGCACCCCACCGGCCGACAGGTCGGTGAAGTAGGTGTTGACCACCACGCGCACATCGTTGATCTGAATCGCCTCCGCCCCCGCCGCTCGAAGTTCTTGCAGGGTGTCCAGCAGCATATCTGCCTTCACCTGCCCTTGGGGATCATCGACCGTGAGTACGATGCCCGGACCAGTGGCTTTGACGGTGCCGGCGAGCACGCCGAGCTCCGTCGCCTTCTTCCTGGTCTGCTCCTGGGCCTCCTTGGCCTGGTTGGAGCTGTTCTCCAACTTCGCCAGGGACTGCTCCAACTCCGCCTTCTCCTGCTGAAGACGTTGCTGACGGCTGTCCAGTTCATCGAGGATCCGCACCAGGTCCTCCTGGCGGGCCCCGCGGAGCTGACTGTGGTGGTCGTTGGTCGACCGCACCTGGATCGCCAGCCCCAGGCCGAGCGAGAACAGCAGCAGCGCCACCACCAGCTGGCCGCGCGACAGCCGCGGCGGCCAGAGCGCCGCCTTCAGGCGCCGCCGGCCGGCGCTCCGGTCCGCGACGGGCTCGGGCTCGGGTTCCGGCTCGGACCCCGCTTCCGCCGCGGGCTCCGGGGCCGGCACGGGCTCGGGCGTGGGCTCGGGCTCAGCGGCAGGCGCGGACTCCGGCTTCGCCCCGGTCTTCGGCTCGGCCCCGGGGGCCGGCGCGGTGACCTTCGTGAGCCGCAGCGTCGGCTCGGGCGCCGAACCGGCCTCAAGCTCAGCCTTAGCGTCAGACTTCTCCTCCGAGGCGACGACGGGCTCCACGGCCTCGGCCGTCTCCCCGGCCGTCCCGGCAGCCTCGTCCGCGTCCGCCGCACTGTCCGTCCGAGGTGCGTCCACGACCTCCCGGACGGGCTTCGAAACCGCCTTCTCGACCGCTTTCCCGCCCGGCTCTCCAGCCGGTTTCCCGGCGGCTGGCCCGGCCACCGCCGCCTCCCGCCCGTCCTCCGCCGCGGGCTCGCGGCCCGACTCAGGCACGGAAGACATGGCGCCGGATCGCGGCCGCGTTGGAGAAGATGCGGATGCCGAGGACGACGACCACGCCGGTGGACAGCTGCGAGCCGACGCCCAGCTGGTCACCGAGGAAGACGATCAGTGCCGCGACCACCACGTTCGACAGGAACGAGACGATGAACACCTTGTCGTTGAAGATCCCGTCGAGCATCGCCCGGACGCCGCCGAACACGGCGTCCAGCGCCGCCACCACCGCGATCGGCAGGTAGGGCACGACGGCGTCCGGCACCTCGGGTTGGACGAAGAGGCCGACGACCACCCCGATCACAAGACCCAGTACGGCAATCACGGTCTGGCTGCTCCTGTCCCTGTCGTGGTCTTGGTGGTTCCGGTCGGCGGACGCCGCTTGGCGGTGGAAGCACCGCTGGTCGGGGTCGACGAGGCGGAAGCGGAAGGCGAGGCCGACGGTGAGACGGACGCGCCGGGGCTCTCCTGGGTTCCGGCTCCGGCCGGCGCCGTTGCGCCCGCGGTCGCCGGGGGCGAGGCCTCGGGCGTCACCGGCTGCGCGGTCCGCAGCGTCACCCCCACCGCCGCCGGCAGCGTCAGGTTCTTCTGCACGGAGAGCGTCGACTTGATGCCGTACTGCTCCTGGAGCAGCCGCAGGTACTGCCCGGCCATGTCCTTCTCGAAGGCGGTGAGGAGCTTCGAGCCGTCCCCGATCGCCTGGATGTTGTACGGCGGCACCAGCGGCCGGTTGTCCACCAGCACCGCCTCGCCCGCGGCCCGGATCGCGGACAGCGCGGTCAGCCGCTGGCCGTTGATCGCGATCGCCTCGGCCCCGGATCCCCAGAGGCCGTTCACCACCAGTTGCAGGTCGCGGTCCCGCAGCCGGCCGCTGTTGGAGAAGCCCTGCCCGGCCCTCGGGTCGACGTTGCCGCCGCTGCCCGTGCCCGCGGCGTCCTCCAGGACCAGCTTCACGCCCGGCCCGGTGACCTGGCCCAGGCCCACGGCCCCGCTCACCCCGCCGGGATCGGCGTCGCCCGAGGCGAGCGCCTGCTGCTGCGTGCTGTCGACCTTGAGCCGCAGCTCCTGCACCTGCTTCTGCAACCGGTCGGCCGAGGTGTTGCTGTCGTTGATCCGGTGGATCAGCGCGTCCCGTTCCTTGGCCAGCGAGGGCTCGGCCTTGTGCGCGTTCACCGCGCCCACCGTCACCACCGCGCCGACCAGCGCCAGCCCCGCCCCGAGCGTGAGCAGCCCCGGCAGGGTCCCGGGTATCCGGCTGTCGCGGGCACCGCCGCGCGCGGCGGCCGCCTCCGCGTAGCCCTCGTCCAGGCTGTGGTCCATCACGTTGGTCAGCAAGGACATCGAGGCGTCCGGGCGGTTGTACCGTCCGTTCGGGGCACTCGGCGTCGGCGTCGCTGGCATGGAGACCATCGTCCCATGTCGTCGAGGGGGCCCGTGCACGGCCCCTGAGCTGCACACACGCTGCACACATGACGGAATGTGACGGAATATTCCGAATGATGTGAAAACGGACAGAGGGGCGCGCGGGTCATACCGCGCGCCCCTCTGTCCGAGGCGGTTCCGAGCTCAGCTCCTGACCGTGCTCAGTCCCGGTTCGTCACCGTCCCGCTCCGTCGACCACGGCCGCCCACTCGTCCAGCAGCGCCTCGGTGGCCTCGTCGTCGGGGCCCTCCGCCCAGAGGTGGGTGACCGCCTCGGCCGGGTCCGGGAGCACCAGCGTCCAGCGCCCGTCCGCCTCGACCACCCGGACGCCGTCGGTGGTGTCCAGCCGACGGCTGCCGGCCGCCTCCACCACCGAGCGCATGACCATGCCCTTGGCGGCCCACGGCGTCGCGATGTCCCGGCGCCGGATGTGCGCCTGCGGGATCCGGGCGTCGATCTGGCTCAGCGTGAGCTGGGTCCGCGCCACCAGGCCGACCAGCCGGACGAACGCCGCGGCGCCGTCCAGCACCCCGCTGAACTCGGGCACCACGAAGCCGCCGCGCCCGTCCCCGCCGAACACCGTGCCCTCGGCGGAGGCCGCCTTCGCGAGGTCGTCCGGCGTCGTCGTGGTCCAGATGACCTGGGTGCCGTGGTACGCGGCGACCTGCTCGGCGATCCGGGTGGTGGTCACCGGCAGTGCCACCTGCCCGCTGCGCCGCTCGGCGGCGACCAGGTCCAGCAGCACCAGCAGGGCCCGGTCGTCGTCGATCACCCGCCCGAGCTCGTCCACGAACGCGACGCGCTCGCCCACCGGGTCGAACCGCACCCCGAAGGCCGCCCGCGAGGAGGCGACCAGCTCACCGAGCCTGGCCAGGCCCGCCCGCCGCGTTTCCGCGTCCTCGGTCGGCCGCGCCTCGTCCAGCCCGCTGGAGACGGTGAGCGCCTCGACCCCGAGTCGGCCCAGGATGCTCGGCAGAACAAGGCCCGCGCTGCCGTGCGCGGTGTCCACGACCAACTTCAGCCCGGCCTCCCGGACTCCGGTCGTGTCCACCGTCCGCAGCAGGTTTCCCGCGTAGGAGTCGAAGACGCTGGAGGGGAAGGTCAGGTCCCCGATCTCACCGGGGAAGGCCCGCCGGAACTCCTGGCGCGCGTAGACGCGGTCGAGCTTGCGCTGGCCGGCCTGCGAGAGGTCCGCCCCGCGCTCGTCGAAGAAGAGGATGTCCAGCGAGTCCGGCACACCCGGCGTGGTCCGCAGGAAGATCCCGCCCGCGCTCCCCCGCGCCGTGTGCTGCCGGGCCACCGGCATGGGCACGTTCTCGAGGTCGCGGACGTCGATCGCGGAGGTCTGGAGCGCCGAGATCATCGCCCGTTTGAGCGCACGCGCACCACGCGAGTGGTCACGCGCGATGGTGACGGTGGCACCCTTCTTCAGCGTGGTCGCGTACGCCCCCGCCAGCCGGACGGCCAGCTCCGGGGTGATCTCGACGTTCAGGATGCCCGAGACGCCGCGGACCCCGAACAGGTGCTCCTGGCCGCGCGACTCCCAGATCACCGAGGTGTTGACGACGGCGCCGGCCTCGATGGTCTTGAACGGGTAGACCCGGACGTTCGCTCCGATGATCGACTCCTCGCCGACCAGGCACTCGTCCCCGATCACCGCGCCGTCCTCGATCCGCGCGGCCCGCATCACGTCGGTGTTCTTGCCGACCACGCAGCCCCGCAGATTGCTCTGCGGCCCGACGTACACGTTGTCGTGCACCACCGCCCTGTGCAGGAACGCGCCGCGCTTGACGACCACGTTGCTGCCCAGCACGGTGTGCTCGCGGATCTCCACGCCGGCCTCGACCTTGGCGTAGTCCCCGATGTACAGCGGCCCGCGCAGCACCGCCTCCGGATCCACCTCGGCGCCCTCGGCGACCCAGACCCCCGGGGAGATCTCGAACCCGTCGAGCTCGACGTCGACCTTGCCCTCCAGGACGTCCGCCTGGGCCTTGCCGTAGCTCTCATGGGTGCCCACGTCCTCCCAGTAGCCCTCGGCGACGTACCCGTAGACCCGCTTGCCCTCCTTCAGGAGCTGGGGGAAGACGTCACTCGACCAGTCGACGGACTCGCCCGCCGCGACGTAGTCGAAGACCTCGGGTTCCATCACGTAGATACCGGTGTTCACCGTGTCGGAGAAGACCTGCCCCCAGGTCGGCTTCTCCAGGAACCGCTCGACCCTCCCCTCCTCGTCCGTGATCGTGATGCCGAACTCCAGTGGATTCGGCACCCTCGTGAGACAGACGGTGACCAGAGCGTTCTTACTGCGGTGAAAGTCGATCAATTCCGAGAGATTGAAGTCGGTCAACGCGTCACCGGAGATCACCAGAAAGGAATCGTCCTTGAGCGCGTCCTCGGCGTTCTTGACACTCCCCGCAGTGCCCAGTGGCGTCTCCTCGTGGGCATAGGTCAGATGCATGCCCAGCTCTTCGCCGTCACCGAAATAGTTCTTGACCAGCGACGCCAGGAACTGCACGGTGACGACGGTGTCGGAGAGGCCGTGCCGCTTCAGCAGCCGAAGCACGTGCTCCATGATCGGCCTATTGGCGACCGGAAGCAGCGGCTTCGGCATGCTGGAGGTCATCGGGCGGAGTCGGGTGCCCTCGCCCCCTGCCATTACAACGGCTTTCATTACGGGTGCGTCCTCCTTCGCGGTGGTGGACCGGCAGGTCCATCAAAGCGTTCCAGAAGGTTCTCTACCCGGAAGGTATCGTCCGACGCACCGAGGAGGCGTGGGGCTTCTCTCAGATCACGTCTCAGACTGTGGACGCCGGGCCCGCGGTGCTCCCCCGGACGATCTGCCGCGCCTGGACCGCGTAAAGAATCGCGGCCCACCAGTACAAGGTCGTCCCCCACCAGATGAACGCCCAGCTCACCACCTCGGCCGGCCGGGCGATCCAGCTGTCGACACTGCCGAGCAGCAGAAGCGGAAACGCGTACATCAGATTGAAGGTCGCGGCCTTCCCCAGGAAACTCGTCTGGAGCGGTCCGTAACCGCGCCGGGCCAGAATCGGCAGCAGGCCGGCGATGAATGCCTCACGGGCCAACAGGATCGCGGTGAGCCACCACGGCAGAATCCCACGCCACGTCAACCCGACCAGCGTGGACAGGACGTACAGCCGGTCGGCCAGCGGATCGAGCAGCTGCCCCACCCGGCTGATCTGCCCCCACCGGCGGGCGAGCTTCCCGTCCAGGTAGTCGCTGATCCCGCTCAACATCAGGATCAGCAGTGCCCAACCGTCATTGTTGGGCCCGTCGAAGACCGGCCACAGGATGAGCCAGAGGAAGAGCGGAACACCGACCAGCCGGCCCATGCTCAGCATATTGGGGATGGTGAGGACGCGATCGGTCTGGACCCGCGTCTCCTGGACCTCCACCCGGGGGGCCTCCTGTCCCGTGTGACGACAATTGCATGTTGACCCTACAACAGAGAAGCCCCCGACCGGTTCACCCGGCGGGGGCTTCTCTAGAAGAATTGTTCGGCGGCGTCCTACTCTCCCACAGGGTCCCCCCTGCAGTACCATCGGCGCTGTAAGGCTTAGCTTCCGGGTTCGGAATGTAACC
>NZ_JBSFJC010000113.1:0-27071 GCF_053597855.1 Kitasatospora sp. NPDC001225 | reverse complement strand
CCGTCTCCATCGTCCGCTGGAACCCCACCGGCCCGAGCTGGATGGAGAAGAAGCAGTTCGCCAGCGGCGTCGCCCTGGACATGGGCCTGACCCGCACGCCCGCCGCACGCCCGCCGGCACCGGCCGCGCGTCCGACGCCAACGGCCGCGCACCCGGCGGCGCACGCCGCCCCGCTCGCACCGCCCGAGGGCGCCGAGCGACCCGACGCACGACCGGTACCACCGGCGCCAGGAGCACGACGCGCACCGGCCGCACCGGACGCACCACCGGCACCACCAGCACCGAGGGGCGGTCGCCCCGCGACGCGAGTCGCCCGGCGACCGCCCCTTCGCCGTCCCCGGACGCCCGGCAACCGCCCGCCCCCCGCACGCGCCGGGGCAGGTGCGGGCCGGTCCGGGGACGGCCTCCGCAGTACCTGTCCGAGTCGTCCGAGCCGCATTACCACCTGGGGGCTTTCGCTGTCTCGCGGAAGTGCTTTTCCGATGATCTGTTCTACCGCGCTGCTGTGATTCCCCGGCGCCGACCTGGCCCAAGGTGACATGCTGCTCCAAGTCAGGGGGGTTGGTCCCAATGTCCGAAGTGTTCCGAGGACTGCCGTTCCAACGAGCACCAGAGGTCCGGCCGGAGGTCGAAGTGTCCGCCAACGTCAATCCCACCGTGCGCCGTCGGCGCCTCGGTTCGGAGCTGCGCAAACTCCGTGAGGGCCTCGGCATGACGGCGGAGGAGGTCGCCGGCCGGCTGATGGTCTCCCAGTCGAAGATCAGCCGGTTGGAGAACGGCCGGCGCAGCATCAGCCAGCGCGACGTGCGCGACCTCTGCGACGTCTACAAGGTGCCCGACGACCAGTTGCGCGCCAGCCTGATGGAGATGGCCAAGGAGTCCCGCCAGCGCGGCTGGTGGCACGACTTCAACGACATGCCGACCCCGTACAGCGTCTACATCGGGCTGGAGGCCGAGGCCTCCTCGATCCGCGCGTACGAGTCCTCCTTCGTCCCCGGCCTGCTGCAGACCGAGCACTACGCCCAGGCCGTGGTCGAGGGCACCCAGCCGGACACCGACGCGGTCGCCGTGCAGCGCCGGGTACAGGTCCGGATGAAGCGCCAGGAGCGCGTCCACGGCGAGAACCAGCTGGGCAGCCTGTGGACCGTCATAGACGAGGCGGTGCTGCGCCGCGAGGTCGGCAGCAAGGCGGTGATGGCCCAGCAGCTGCGGCAGATGCTGGAACTCAGCCAGCGCCCGAACATCACCATCCAGGTGATCCCGTTCTCGCACGGCGCCCATCCCGGAATGACCGGGACATTCTCGCTGCTGGAGTTCCCCGAGTCAGCCGATTCCACAGTTGTCTACTTCGAAGGTGTGACGAGCGATCTCTACCTGGAGAAGGAGGCGGACGTGCGCCGCTATACCGGTCTGTACGACTACCTGAGAGCGGCCGCACTCGGTGTCTCGGAGAGCCGGTCGCTGATAGCCGACATCGAGAAGGAATTCCACGAATGATCACCCCGTCCGAGTACGGAACCCCTTGGCACAAGAGCAGTCACAGCGGGGGCCAAGGCGCCTGTGTGGAGATCGCCGTCCCCGGCGCGGGGGAGGTGGCCGTCCGGGACTCCAAGGACCCCCGGGGCCCCCAACTGCGCTTCTCGACCGAGGCGTGGAACACCTTCGCCTCGGCGGCGGCGGGCGGCGCCTTCGGCGAGCTCCCGGGCTGACCCCCCTCCGGTTCCGCACTCGGACCAGTTGCCCGTAGCGGTGTCCGTCGCCCGTCGGCGGCCGGCGCTACGGGCAACTCCCGTTCCGGGGGCCGCCCCGGCCCGGCCCGGCTCCGGTCCCGAGGGCCGGTCCTGAGGGCCGGTCCTGAGAGCCGGTCCCGGTGCAACTCCGGCACTCAAGGCCCCGGTTCAGCCCGCCACCGGGTAGCGGGTGGTCCAGTTGGCGCCCTCCGGGGTCCGCCGGTCGTGCAGTTCGGTGCCGTGCACCAGCTCCATCACGAAGTCATCGGCGAGTTCGAGGATCGCCCCGCGCCCTTCGAGCCCGGCCAGCAGGCCCGGCGGCAGCGCGGTGTCCCCGTGCAGCGCCCCGAGCAGGTTGCCGCAGATCGCGCCGGTGGAGTCGCTGTCCCCGGAGTGGTTGACGGCGAGCAGCAGGCCCGAGCGGACGTCGTGCGCGACGAGGGCGCAGTAGACCCCGATCGCCAGCGCCTCCTCGGCGACCCAGCCCTCCCCCAGCGCCTCGACCCGCTCGGCGGACGGCTCGCCGGCCCGCACCGCGTCCAGGGCGGCCCGCAGCGCCGCGGTGGTCTCCTCGTGCGCCGACCGCTCGGAGAGCAGGGCGAGCGCGAGGTGGACGCCCTCCTCCAGGGTGCCGCCGCGGGCGACGGACTGGACGATCACCGCGAGCGCGCCCGCCGCGAGGTAGCCGGTGGGGTGGCCGTGGGTGAGCACCGAGCACTCCACCGCGAGCTGGAACACCAGGCCCGGCTCCCAGGTGGTGAGCAGTCCGAAGGGCGCCGCCCGCACCACCGTGCCGCAGCCCTTGGAGTGCGGGTTCTTGGGGGCCTCCAGGGTGCCGAGCCGCTCGGCGTGGGCCCCGCTGAGGCCGGACAGGCAGCCCTGGCCGGGGGCGCGCTGGGCGTACAGCCACTCCTCGCGGCCGAGCCAGCCGAGGTCGGGGCGGCGCTCGTCCGGGCCCCAGTCGCGCTGGGTGGCGGCCCAGCGCAGGTAGGCCAGGTGCAGGTCGGTGGGCGGGTGCCAGCTGCCGGTGTCCCGTCGGATGTGGGCGCGTATCAGTCCGTCGACGGTGAAGAGGCTGAGCTGGGTGTCGTCGGTGACGGCGCCGGTGCGCCCGTACGCGGGGACGTAGCCGGTGACGCCCTGCGGGCCGTGCTGGGCCCGGATCTTCTCCAGCGACTCGAACTCGACGCCGGCTCCGAGCGCGTCGCCGATGGCACCGCCGAGCAGACAGCCCCGCACCCGGCTGCGGTAGTCCTGCTGCTGGGCGCGTGACCACAGTGGCATCACGACGGGGCGCCTTTCCTCGGGCGTGTGGGGGTCCGCGCGACGCTCGGCCGGGCGCGCGCCCTCGCACTGTATTCGAAGAGCCGGTCGGACCGGCCCCGTCCCCCGGACTTCGGCGCACCCGTCCCCGGGAGTTCACCGCCCCGTCCCGGCCGCCGCCCGTACGGCGGCCGGGACGGCGACCGGGGCGGCGGCCGGGACCGTCGCGGGCCTCAGTCCAGCACCGGCAGCAGCTCCGGCAGGTGCCCGTCCGAGGCCAGCGCCGCGGCCCGCCGTTCGGCCGGCACCTCGCCGTAGGTGGTGGTGCGCTGGCGGTGCGGGCGGCCCGCCGCCTCGGCGATCGCCTGGAGGTCGCGCACCGACTTGTAGCTCCCGTACGCCGAGCCGGCCATCCGCGAGATGGTCTCCTCCATCAGCGTGCCGCCGAGGTCGTTGGCGCCCGAGCGGAGCATCTCGGCCGCGCCCTCGGCGCCCAGCTTGACCCAGCTGGTCTGGATGTTGGGGATGTGCGGGTGCAGCAGCAGCCGGGCCATCGCGACCACCGCGCGGTTGTCCCGGGCGCTCGGGCCGGGCCGGGCGATGCCGGCCAGGTAGACCGGGGCGTTGGTGTGGATGAACGGCAGGGTCACGAACTCGGTGAAGCCGCCCGTCCGTTGCTGGATCCCGGCGAGCAGCCGCAGGTGGCCGAGCCAGTGCGCCAGGGTGTCCACGTGCCCGTACATCATCGTGGACGAGGAGCGGATGCCCAGCTCGTGCGCGGTGGTGACCACCTCGACCCAGGTGGCGGCCGGCAGCTTGCCCTTGGTGAGCACCCAGCGGACCTCGTCGTCGAGGATCTCGGCGGCGGTGCCCGGGATGGTGTCCAGGCCCGACTCCTTGGCGCGCTGCAGCCAGTCCCGGATCGACAGCCCGGTGCGGGTCGCGCCGTTGACCACCTCCATCGGCGAGAAGGCGTGCACGTGGATGCCGGGCACCCGCTCCTTCACCGCGCGGGCGATGTCGAAGTAGGCGGTGCCGGGCAGGTCCGGGTGGATGCCGCCCTGCATGCAGACCTCGGTGGCGCCCACCTCCCAGGCCTGCGCGGCCCGGTCGGCGACCTGCTCCAGGGAGAGGGTGTAGGCGTCCGCGTCGGTGCGCCGCTGGGCGAAGGCGCAGAAGCGGCAGCCGGTGTAGCAGACGTTGGTGAAGTTGATGTTCCTGGTGACGCAGTAGGTGACGTCGTCCCCGACGGCGTCCCGGCGGACGTCGTCGGCGATCCGGCAGAGCGCGTCCAGGGCCGGGCCGTCCGCGTGGAACAGGGCCAGCGCCTGGTCGTCGGTCAGCCGCGCCGGGTCGTCCGCGGCCACCGCCAGGGCCTCCCGGAGGTCCCCGGAGAGGTGCTCGGGCGCGCCCTTGGCGAGCACCTGCTCGCGCAGCACCTCCCAGTCGCCGTACACGTCCTCGAAGTCGGCCCGGCGGTCGCCGGTGCGGCCCTCGGTGTCGACGGCGGTGTGCAGGTCGGTGCGCCCGTACGACTCCGGCAGGTCCTCGGGCTCCTGCCAGGGCAGGCCGCGGACGACGGCGTCCGGGTTCGCCAGGCCGGTGGCCGGGTCGGCCAGGGCGCGCACGTGCGGCAGCACCCGCGGGTCCAGCCAGGGCTCGCCGCGCAGCACGTACTCGGGGTAGACGGCGAGGCGCTCGCGCAGCTCGAAGCCGGCCGCCGCCGAGCGCTCGGCGAGGCGCTCGATCTGCGGCCAGGGGCGCTCGGGGTTGACGTGGTCGGGGGTGAGCGGGGAGACCCCGCCCCAGTCGTCGACGCCGGCCGCGATCAGCCGCTCGTACTCGCCGTCCACCAGGTTCGGCGGGGCCTGGAGGCAGGCGGCCGGGCCCATCAGGTGCCGGGCGACGGCCACCGTGGCCACCAGCTCGTCCAGTTCGGCGTCCGGCATGCCGCGCATCGCGGTGTCCGGCTTGGCCCGGAAGTTCTGCAGGATCAGCTCCTGGACGCCGTGGTAGGCGCGGGAGACCCTGCGCAGCGCGAACAGCGACTCGGCGCGCTCCTGGTGCGTCTCGCCGATGCCGATCAGCAGGCCGCTGGTGAACGGGACGGAGCTGCGCCCGGCGTCCTCCAGCACCCGCAGCCGGACGGCCGGCTCCTTGTCCGGGGAGCCGAAGTGCGGGCCGCCGGGCTCGCTCCACAGCCGGGTGGCGGTGGTCTCCAGCATCATGCCCATCGAGGCGGAGACCGGCTTGAGCCGCTGGAAGTCCGTCCAGCCCAGCACCCCGGGGTTGAGGTGCGGCAGCAGGCCGGTCTCCTCCAGGATGCGGATCGACATGGCGCGCACGTAGGCGATGGTGTCGTCGTAGCCGTGCGCGTCCAGCCACTCGCGGGCCTCGGGCCAGCGGTCCTCGGGCTTGTCGCCGAGCGTGATCAGGGCTTCCTTGCAGCCGAGTTCGGCGCCGCGGCGGGCCACCTCCAGCACCTCGTCCGGGGACATGAACATCCCGTGCCCGTCCCGGCGCAGCTTCCCGGGGACGGTGGCGAAGGTGCAGTAGTGGCACTTGTCGCGGCAGAGCCGGGTGAGCGGGATGAAGACGCTCTTGGAGTAGGTGATGACGCCGGGGCGGCCGGCCGCTTCGAGTCCGGCGTCGCGGACCCTCGCGGCGCTCGCGCAGAGGTCCAGCAGGTCCTCGCCTCTGGCCTGCAACAGCACGGCGGCCTCGGTCACGTCGAGGGCGACGCCGTCCCGGGCGCGGCGCAGGGCGCGGCGCATCGCGTTCGCGGTCGGCGGGGTGCTGGAGTCCGTGGCGGTTCCGTCCATGGCGCGACCCTACGCCAGGGGTGGTACCGCGGGTGGATGCAACCCTGAGGCGGCATCAGGGTCGGCGTACCCACGAAGGTCAACCCGATCTGGCCCCACAGAGCGATGACGGCGGCGGCGCGGCGGCCTCTAATGGAAGGGCAAGGCCAACCACACGTGTTCGCGGAGGAGTTGAGGACGCCATGACCAATGAGAAGGCGGCGGGGGACGATCTGGACGCCGGTACGCCGTACCGCTCCCGACGGCGCGTACTGATGCGCGCCGGGGTGCCGGTGGCGGTGGTCGCCGCGATCGCCGCGGGGGTGGGACTGGTCCCGGCACTGGCCGCCGACAGCGCGCCCGACCTGCCGGCGGTGAGCGCGGAGCAGCTGGTCGCCAAGGTGCTCGGCTCCGAGACCCAGGCGCTGTCCGGGTCGGTCGCCATCTCGACCGACCTCGGCGTGCCCGGCCAGCTGCTGAGCGGCGCCGCCGGCCTCGGTGGGGCGGTCGGCGGGCACGGCGGTGACGGCGGGGGCTCCACCGCGGACCCGCAGTCCAAGCTGCTCGGCCTGCTCGGCGGGGACCAGACGCTGCGGATCGCGGTGGACGGCCCGGACCGCCAGCGGGTGGACGTGCTGGAGAAGATGGCCGGCTACTCCATGGTCCGCAACGGCGACCAGGCCTGGGCCTGGGACAGCTCGTCCAACTCCGCGGTGCACATGACCGGTCGGGCCGCCGGCCAGGAGCACGCCAAGACGCCGCTGTCCGAGCTGCCGACCACCCCGCAGGAGGCCGCCAAGCAGTTCCTGGCCGCGAGCGCCGGCACCACCTCGGTGACCGTCGCCGGGACGGCCAAGGTGGCCGGGCAGAACGCCTACCAGCTGAGCGTGAAGCCCACCCAGTCCGGTTCGACCCTCGCCGAGGTGCGGATCGCGGTGGCCGCCGACAACGGGGTGCCGCTGTCGGTGGCGGTGAAGTCCATCGACGGCAGCACCGTGCTGAACGTCCGCTTCACCCAGGTGTCCTTCGCCCGGCCGGACGCCAAGACCTTCGACTTCACCGCCCCCAAGGGCGCCAAGGTGACGGAGCAGAAGGCGCAGGACGCGGCCAAGGGCGCGCCGGGCGACGCCCGGGAGCACCTGGACGCCGGGGCGCCCGCGGGCCTCGACGTGATCGGCGAGGGCTGGACGACGGTCCTCGCCACCCGGCTGCCCGCCGCGGTGGACGGGGCCGCGGACGGCGCGCCGAAGGGCGACGCCAAGGGCGGCAAGCACGGCGGCCACGGGGCGGGGGCCGGTCAGTCGCTGAACCCGCAGTCGATGGTGAAGTCGCTCGGCAAGCCGGTCGCCGGCGGCACCCTGGTGAGCACCAAGGTGCTCAACGTCCTGCTCACCGACGACGGCCGGGTCCTGGCCGGCGCGGTGACCCTGCCGGTCCTCCAGCACGCCGCCGGGGTGAACTGACGGATGACCCAGGCTCCCGTAACGGGGGACGTTACGGAGCCGGCCGGGGGTCCGGGCGCCGCGTCGCGCCCGGCCCCCGCGCCCGTGCCCGCTCCTACCGCCCCTTCGACTCCCACTCCTTCGGCTTCCGCTTCTGCTCCGGCTTCCGACGACGTCATCCGGACCCGCGGCCTGACCAAGCGCTTCCGCGGCGGCCAGCTCGCCGTGGACGGACTGGACCTCGCCGTGCCGCGCGGCTCCGTCTTCGGCTTCCTGGGCCCCAACGGCTCCGGCAAGACCACCACCATCCGGATGCTGATGGGCCTGATCGCCCCCACCTCGGGCGCGGCCACCGTCCTCGGCGAGTCGATGCCGCAGTCCGTCGCCACCGTGCTTCCCCGGGTGGGCGCGCTGATCGAGGGCCCGGCCCTGTACGGCTTCCTCACCGGACGGGACAACCTGGTGCGCTTCGACGCCGCCGACCCGACCGCCGACCCGCGCACCCGCCGCCGGCGCGTCGACACGGCCCTGGACCGGGTCGGCCTGAGCGCCGCGGCGGGCAAGAAGGCCCGCGCGTACTCGCTGGGCATGAAGCAGCGCCTGGGCCTGGCCTCCGCGCTGCTCCAGCCGCGCGAGCTGCTGGTGCTGGACGAGCCGACCAACGGGCTGGACCCGCAGGGCATGCGGGAGATCCGGACGCTGGTCCGGGAGGTCGCGGCGGAGGGCACCACGGTGTTCCTCTCCTCGCACCTGCTGGACGAGATCGAGCAGGTCTGCACCCATGCCGCGGTGATGTCCCGGGGCCGGCTGGTGGTGCAGGGCACCGTCGCCGAGCTGGCCGCCCGGGCGCAGGGCCGGCTGGTGGTCCGCACCCCGGACGTGGCGCGGGCAGCGGAGGTGCTGGCGGCCCACCGGGTCACCGCCCTGGTGCCCGGCGAGGACCGGGTGGACGGCGAGCCGGGCGTCCTGGACGAGGAGGCGCTGCCCAGGCTGTGCGCGGCGCTGGTCGGGGCCGGGGTGCGGGTGCACGGCTTCGGGCTGGAGCGGGGCACGTTGGAGGACGCCTTCGTGGCGCTGACCGGGGAGGGCTTCGATGTCGCGGGCTGAGGCACCGGCCGAGGGCGGGACGCTGCCGTTGACGACCGGCCGGCGGCCGCAGACGGCGGCCGGGTTCCTGGCGCTGTTCCGCAGCGAGCTGCACCTGACCTTCCGCCGGATGCGCACCAAGGTGCTGCTGGGCATCCTGGCGGCGCTGCCGATCCTGATCGGGGTGGTGGTCAAGCTCAACACGGACAGTCCGCACCAGGGCGGCGGCGGTCCGAGCTTCATCGCGCAGACCACGCAGAACGGGCTGTTCCTGGTCTTCACGGCGCTCGCGGTCGCGCTGCCGGTCTTCCTGCCGATGACGGTCGGCGTGGTCGCCGGGGACTCGGTGGCGGGCGAGTCGGCCGCCGGGACGCTGCGCTACCTGCTGGTCGCCCCGGCCGGGCGGACCAGGCTGCTGGCCGCCAAGTTCACCGCCGGGCTGGTGTTCTGCCTGGCGGCCACGGCGGCGGTCGCGGTGACGGCGCTGGCCGCGGGTGCCCTGCTCTTCCCGCTCGGCCGGGTCACGCTGATCTCCGGGGACACCATCGGCCTCGGCGACGCGCTGCTGCGCGCGCTGCTGGTGGCGCTGGTGGTCGCGGCCTCACTGGCCGGGCTGGTGGCGATCGGGCTGTTCGTCTCCACGCTCACCGGCAGCGGCATCGCGGCGATGGCCGCGACCGTCGGGCTGGTGGTCACCGTCCAGATCCTGGACGTCTTCCCGCAGCTGCACGCCGTCAGCCCGTTCCTGTTCTCCCACTACTGGCTGAGCTTCGCGGACCTGCTGCGGGCGCCGATGTACTGGGACGGGGTGCTGAAGGACCTCGGCCTCCAGGCCGCCTACGTCGCCGTGTTCGGCTCGGCGGCCTGGTCCCGCTTCACCAGCCGGGACATCAGCGCGTGACGGCCTCCGGGGCGGCCGCGGGGGTGGCCGCCGCCGCGGGGGCGGGCTGCGGCACCGCCGCGGCGGCCCGCACCGCGCGGTCGGCCCGCACCTGGCGCAGCGCGTCCCAGGTGAGCAGCGCGAGCGCGACCCAGACCAGGCCGAAGCCGGCCCAGCGGGCGGGCGGCATGGACTCGTGGAACACCGCGACGCCGATCAGGAACTGGAACACCGGCGCCAGGTACTGCAGCAGGCCGAGCACCGTCAGCGGCACCCGGACGGCGGCCGCGCCGAAGAACAGCAGCGGGATCGCGGTGATCACCCCGCTGAGCATCAGCAGCCCGGAGTGCCCCCAGCCGTACGAGCCGGCCACCGTGTGCCCGAAGGTGCCGCGCCCGCTGACCTCCAGGTAGACCAGGTAGCCGAGGGCGAACGGGAACATGAAGGCGCTCTCGGCCGCCAGGCTCTCCAGGCCGCTCAGCCCGACCTGCTTCTTCAGCAGGCCGTAGGTGGCGAAGGAGAGCGCCAGGGTGAGGGCGATCCAGGGCAGCTGCCCGTACGCGACGGACAGCACCGCGACGGCGGCGGCGCCGATGCCCACCGCCGTCCACTGGGCGCCGCGCAGCCGCTCCTTGAGCACCAGGACGCCGAAGCCGATGGTGACCAGGGGGTTGATGAAGTAGCCGAGGCTGGTCTCGACCACGTGGCCGGCGTTGACGGCCCAGATGTAGACGCCCCAGTTGACCGAGATCACGGTGGCCGCGCCGGCCAGCATGGCGAGCCGGCGGGGCTGGCGCAGCAGCGGGCGTATCCAGCCCCAGTGCCGCTGGGCGACCAGCAGCAGGACGACCGCGACCAGGGACCAGACCATCCGGTTGGCCAGGATGTCGTCCGCGGCTCCCGGCTCCAGCAGCGGCCAGAACAGGGGGAAGAGGCCCCAGATGCCGTACGCGGCGACGCCGTACCAGAGGCCCCGGCCGTTGTCCTGCTGGTCTGTTCCCGCCATGGCCGAGTGCCCTCCCGCGCGCGTGTGTCGATGGCGACGGTAGCGGGCGGGAGGGGCGACTGTCATCTCCGTTTCCGGATTTTGGTCATGACATTGCCTGCATGCTGGACCCGTCCGGAGTTCCGGGAGCTCAGGGCGGGTGCCCCGGGGGCCGGGAGCCGTCGTCTCAGGCGTCGAGGGCCGTGCGGACGGACTCGGCCAGCGGGACGGTCGGGCGGCCGATCAGCCGGGCCAGGTCGCCCGGGGTGCCGGCCAGCTCGCCGCGCGCGATGCCCGCGTCCACGTCCACCAGGGCCTCGGCGAAGCCCTGCGGCAGGCCCGCGCCGACCAGCGCGTCCAGGTGCTCGGCCGGGGTGACGTCCCGGTGCCCGACCGGCTTGCCGGAGGCCTTCGCCAGCTCGGCGGCCAGCTCGGGCAGGCTCCACGCGGCGTCGCCGCTCAGCTCGTACACCCGGCCCTCGTGGCCCTCGCCGACCAGGACGGCGACCGCCGCGTCCGCGTAGTCCCGGCGCGGGGCGGTGGCGACCCGCCCGTCCCCGGCACTGCCGAGCACCACGCCGCGCGCCACCGTGCCGGCCGCGTCGCCCAGGTAGTTCTCGGTGTACCAGCCGTTGCGCAGGAACGCGTGCGGCAGCCCGGAGGCCAGGATCAGCTCCTCGGTCGCCTTGTGCTCGTCGGCCAGCCGGAAGGTGGCCGCGCCGGGGATGCTGGTGTAGGCGAGCAGCGCGACCCCGGCGGCCTTGGCGGCCTCCACCACGGCCCGGTGCTGCGGGATCCGGCGGCCGACCTCGCTGCCCGAGATCAGCAGCACCCGGTCGCCCTCGGCGAAGGCGCCGGCCAGGGTCTCCGGCTTGTCGTAGTCGACCACGCGGACGGCGACGCCGCGCGCGGCCAGGTCGGCGGCCTTCTCGGCGGAGCGGACGGCGACGGCCACCTCGCTCGCGGGGACCTGGGCCAGCAGGCCCTCGACGACGAGACGGCCGAGCTGGCCGGTGGCACCGGTGACGACGTACATGGTGAAGCTCCTCGGGGTTCCGTTTGCGGTTCTGGCCTCGGAACTCACCCTAGGGGTGGCACTAACCTTTCGAAAGTACGCACTTCAAAGTAGGGTACTGACATGAAGGTAAGCGAGATGAAGGCCGGCGGACTGCCACCCGCCGACGTCTTCGACCGGATGTGTCCGTCCCGGGGCGTGCTGGAGCACGTCACCAGCCGCTGGGGCGTGCTGGTCCTGGGCGCGCTGAACGAGCGCGGCTACCGGTTCAGCGAGCTGCGCCGCAAGGTCACCGGGGTCAGCGAGAAGATGCTCGCCCAGACCCTCCAGACGCTGGAGCGGGACGGCTTCGTGCTGCGCGAGGCGCACCCGGTGATCCCGCCGCGGGTCGACTACAGCCTCACCCCGCTGGGGCGCGAGGCGGCGGAGCTGGTCGCGGCGCTGGCGCACTGGTCGGAGCGGCGGGTGCCGGAGGTCGAGGCGGCGCGCCAGGGGTACGACGGACGGGCCGCCGCCCTGCGGTGAGGCCGCCTCCCCTCGGTGATCGGGCGGGCCGCCGGCCTCGGCTACCGCCCCGCGACGAGGGCGGCGAGCCCGTCCAGGACCCGGGCCAGGCCGAAGGCGTAGGCGTGGTCCGGGCTGTACGCGCCGCCGTGCGCCTCGCCGGCCGCGGCCCCGACCCGGGCGGCGACCGGGTAGCGCTCGGCGTCGAAGACCCGGGCGAGCAGGTCGGCGTTGGCGGCCCACCACTGCTCGTCGGTCATCGCGCTGTCCTGCCGGGCGGCGCGCTCGTCGGCGGCCATCCGGGCACAGGTCTGGACGAAGCCGAGCAGGTGGGTCAGCGCGGCGTCCAGGTCGACGTCGGGCAGCCCGGTGCCCTCGAAGGCGCGCAGCTCGTACTCGTACTTGGCCATCAGGCCGGGCCCGAGCGGCGGGCGGCTGGTGGAGACGGCGGCGACCCACGGGTGGGCGCGGTGCAGCGCCCGGTTGTCGTCCGCGACGGCGGTGACCCGGGCGCGCCAGCCCTCCCCGGCCGGGGTGCTGCGGGGCATCGTGGCGTAGACGGTGTCCAGCATCAGGTCGAGCAGCTCGGCCTTGCCCGGCACGTAGGTGTAGAGCGCCATCGGGGAGAGGCCCAGCTCCTGCGCGACCCGGCGCATGGTGACGGCGTCCACGCCCTCGGCGTCGGCGAGGGCGATCGCCACGGCGGCGATCTCGCCGGTCGAGCGCGCCTGCCGGGGCCCGCGCCGGCCGGGCTTCTCCTCGGCGGTGAGCCCCCAGAGCAGGGCCAGGGTGCGGGCCGGGTCTCCTGCGCTGCTGCGGTCGGTGGCCATGGGGCCATCGTTTCACGCACCGGCCGGGGCCCTGACGGCGCGGACGGCTACCGTCTCACCATGACCAGCCCGACCACCCCTCCCGGCCTTCCCGGACCGACCGGCCCTTCCGGACCGGCCGAGCCCGAGCCGCTCCCCGGGACGGACACCGCGCAGACCCTCCGCCCGCGGGTGACCTGCCGCCGCTGCCACCGGCCGCTGCACGACCCGGAGTCGCGGATGCTGCGGCTGGGCCCGGAGTGCCGGGACCCGGCGGAGCGGGTCGCCCGGTACGACGTCGACCAGGAGCCGCTGCCCGGGGTGGGTTAGGCCCTCTGAGCCTCAGCCCCGGCCGATCAGCCCCGGCCGAAGAGGCGGCGCAGCCGGCCGCGCCGGGGCTCCTCCTCCGCGGCCGCCGCTGCCGGGGCCTGCGGCTCCGACTCCTGCGGCTCCGGCTCCGCCCCCGCGTCGGCGGCATCCTCCCGGGCCGTCAGGTGGCGGGCGAGCGCGCGGTCCTCGGCGGACGTCCAGGGCGCGGCGAGCACCAGCGCGGACAGCGAGCGCAGGATCGTCACCGCCCGGGTGCGGCGGGCCCGGGCGCCGTGGTGCAGCCGCTGCCGGAGCAGCTCGGCGATGTCGGCCCTGGTCCGCGGCTGCGTCCAGCCGATCGCGACCAGCGCGAAGCCGGCCGCCTCGACCACCCAGTCCTCCGGCCCGAGCAGCAGGTCGCGCAGCACCCGGCGGCGCTCGGAGCCCTCCCAGGGCTGGTCGGCCCGGTGGTGGGCGATGCCGAGGCAGGCGAAGACCTGGACGGCCCGCACCCAGAGTTCGGGCTGGTGGGCGAGCAGGGCGCGGCCGAGGTCGTCCTCGCGCGGCACCGGCGGGTGGACCAGGACGCCGAGCAGGTCGTCCAGCGGCAGTCCGGCCAGCCGGACGGCGTGGTCGTAGGCGGCGGGGACGGTCGGCCAGAAGATCTCGGCGGTGGCCCGGACGAGTTCGGCGCTCTGCGGCGCGGGCGGGTCGACGGCCGGGCGCGGGTCGGTGCCGTCCCAGGCCCAGATCCGGGTGGTGGGCTCGGTCAGCGGCAGCCGGGGGTCGGGCTCGCCGACGGCCTGGTAGCGGACGGTGGAGCGCGGCAGCGCGAGCCGGACGGCCAGCACCGAGCTGGGCGGCTCCACGGTGGAGGCCGTGCACTCGATCTCGGTGTCGCGGCTGGTGTCGGCGGCGGCGAGCACCTGGTGCAGCACGTTGACGGTGGCCTCGGTGGCGCCGGAGACCAGGCCGAGCCAGGGCTCCCGGTGGCTCAGCCGCTCCAGCAGCTCCTGGGCGTACCCGTGCTCGGGGTGGGCGCGGTTGTGGTCGGCCAGGGCGAGCAGGTGCGCCGGGTCGCCGTCGAGGGCGTGGCGCAGCCCGTACCGGGCCGGGCCGGCCTTGGGGTGGTCGGGCACGGCGGCGAGCACCCGGTCCAGCCAGGGCAGGCCCTCGGCGGGGCGGCCGAGCGCGCCGTACAACTCGGCGACGTCGACGGCGAGGTAGCTGTTGGAGTCGTCGAGGTCCGGTGCGACCCGCTCCAGTTCGGCCTCCCAGACGGCGAGCGCCTGCTCCGGGCGGCCGGCCGAGCGCAGGGCGTTGCCGAGCATCACGGCGGGCAGGTAGCCGGGGGCCGACCGGTGCGCCCGGTCGGCGAGTTCGACGGCGCGGGCGGTGTCGCCGAGCCGGCGGGTCAGGCCGGAGGCCATCGCCAGCAGCAGGACGTGGTCACCGTGGCGGTCCAGCACGGCCTGCACGAAGTCGTGGAACGGCCGTACGGCTTCGGCCGGTTCGGCCGGGAGCGGGTCGGGCAGCGCGCCGGTCGCGCGGGCCACCGCCTGGGCGACGGCGTCCGGGTCGACCAGGCCTGGCAGGTCCTCGCGGGCGAGCCAGGCGGCGTGCGCCCAGGGGCGGGCCGGCTCGGCCTGGATGGCGGAGGCGAGCAGTCCGACGGCGGCGTTCCAGTCCCCCGCCGCGGCCTCCACGTGGGCCCGGCAGACCGCCGTGCCGAGGTACACCCGGCCGTCCAGCGGGAACAGCTCGCGGGCCGCCGCCGGTCCGCCCGCCGCGGCGCACAACTCGGCCAGCGCCTCGTGCAGTTCGGGCAGTTGGGGGGCGGCGAGGATCGCGTCGCCGAGGTGCTCGGCGGCGTGCGTCAGGTCCCCGGAGTCGATCGCCAGCCGGGCGACCGCGACCTCCCCCTCGGCGGCCAGGCGCTCGGCGCCCTCGTCGTCGGTGTGACCGCTCATGCGCCCCTGCTCCCCCGGTTGTGCCGTCCGACTCGGAAGGAGGCTATCCGGTACGACCGACAGCCCGGTGATCACCCCGAGGGCGGCCGGCGTCCAACGACCGGATCGGATACGACCCGTACGAGTGGTTTAGACCTCCGTTGGACATATTTGACGCTTTCCGCCCGCCAGGATGGCGGAGGCCCTTCGCGAACCTTCGCGAGCTGTCGAGACCCTTCGCGACTCTTCGCGGATCTTTGTGACCTTTTGCGCGAATCTGCGCGTCCCCGCGAACCGTCCCGAGCCGTCGCGAGTCCTCGCGAGCGAAGTGCCGCCCCCGCCAAGGAAACCCGAGGAACGAGGAAACCGATGAAGCTTTCCCGCACCCTGTCGCTGGCGGCCTCCGCCGCCGTGCTGAGCACCCTCGCCGTCGCCGGCCAGACCGCCCCGGCCTCGGCCGCCGGCTCCTTCGTGGTGAGCGAGGCCCAGTTCAACAAGATGTTCCCGAACCGGAACGCCTTCTACACGTACAAGGGCCTGACCGACGCCCTGGGCGCCTACCCGAAGTTCACCACCACCGGCGACACCGCGACCCGCAAGCGCGAGGCGGCGGCCATCCTGGCCAACGTCAGCCACGAGACCGGCGGGCTGAAGTACATCGTCGAGCAGAACACCGCCAACTACCCGCACTACTGCGACACTTCGCAGTCGTACGGCTGTCCGGCCGGGAAGTCCGCGTACTACGGGCGCGGGCCGCTCCAGCTGAGCTGGAACTTCAACTACAAGGCGGCCGGCGACGCCCTGGGCATCGACCTGCTGCACGACCCGTACCAGGTCGAGAAGAACCCGGCGACGTCCTGGAAGACCGCGCTCTGGTTCTGGAACACCCAGAACGGCGCCGGGCGGATGACGGCGCACGACGCCATCGTCAACAACAAGGGCTTCGGCGAGACCATCCGCACCATCAACGGCGCGCTGGAGTGCGACGGCAAGAACCCGGACCAGCGCAACGACCGGATCAACCTCTTCAAGCAGTTCGTCGGCGTCCTGGGCACCGACGTGGGCGGCGGCAACCTCTCCTGCTGACGGGCGCCTCGGCCGCCCGGTGCACGGGGTCCCGGTGCGGCCGATCAGCCCGTTCATCGAACGTCGACCGCCCGTCGACCGCTTGTCCACGCCCCACCCCGACCGTGATCACCTGCCGGCCACCGGGGCCGGCCCCCTCCGAGGAGCTGAAAATGATCACGAAGCGGATCGCACGGGCGTCGACACTGGCCCTGGCAACCGCCGCACTGGCCGGTACGTTCACCGTCGGCGGCGCGGGCAACGCGTTCGCGGCGTCGGGCGGCGGCTGCAACGGCAGCACCCAGCAGGCGTGCGTCAGCGTCAACGGGAGCACCCTGGTCGCCGACGCGTACACCAACTTCGCGAACTCCAACTGCACGGTCGACCTGGTCCTGTACGACCGGAGCACCGGCTACCGGTGGGACACGATGGCGGGCTGCGGGCTCGGCTGGTCCCACTACGTCGGCACGCAGGTCCCCAACCCCACCCCGGGCCACGTCTACCAGACCCAGCTCATCGTCAACTGGGGCGCCGGGAACGTGGGCGTCACGTGGAGCCCCGAGCTGACCGCCTGACGCCTCCGGGCCGTCGCGGAGCGGGAAGTCGGCCGGGCCGACTTCCCGCTCCGTGTTCGGCGGCTCAGCGGGGCACCGGGGTGGCGCCGGTCGCGGCCAGCGAGAGCTCCCAGAGGCGGGCCGCCCCGTCCGGGTCGACGGCGTACGGGCGGACGCCGCCGTCGTCCATCGGGGTGCCCGGACCGGCGGGGCGCGCGACCTCGCAGTCCTCCAGGTAGAGCCCGCCCAGGCCGTCGAGCAGCGGCGAGGTGGCCGCCCACAGGCCGGTGGCGGCGCCCTGGGAAGGGGACTTGAAGTCCGCGCCGATCACGGTGCCCCGCTCGTCCACCCAGCCGCGCTCGACCTGCTCCTGCCGGGTCATCTCCCGCTGGAGCCCGGTGATGATCTTCCCGGGGTGGAGCGCGAACGCCCGGACGCCGTCCGCCCGTCCGAGCGCGTCGAGGTGCACCGCGAACAGGGCGTTGGCGGTCTTGGACTGGCCGTACGCCAGCCACTTGTCGTAGCCGGTGCGGAAGTGCGGGTCGTGCCGCCGGATGTCCGTCAGGAAGTGCCCGGCCGAGCTGTTGACGACGACGCGGGCGCCGTCCGGGGCGGCGGCCAGCAGCGGGTACAGCTCGCAGGCGAGCAGGAAGTGCCCGAGGTGGTTGGCGGCGAACTGCCCCTCCCAGCCCGGCCCGACGCGCCGCTCGGGGGTTGCCATGACCCCGGCCACGGCGAACAGCAGGTCAAGGCGGTCCGTGGCCTCGCGGACCAGCCCGGCGGCGGCGTGGACGCTCGCCGGGTCGGCGAGGTCCATCGGGACGATCCGGCTCCCGGTCCCCGCGAGCGCGGCGCGGGCGGCGTCCGGGCGGCGGGCCGGGACGATCACCTCGGCCCCGGCGGCGGCCAGCGCCCGGCTGGTCTCCAGGCCGAGGCCGGAGTAGCCGCCGGTGACGACGGCGGTGCGGCCGGAGAGGTCGAGGCCCGCCAGGACCTCCTCGGCGGTGGTGGCGGCGGAGAAGGGCGAGCCGATCGGCTGCTGCCGGCGCTGGAGCTGAGTGGTGGTCATGGCGCTGACCGTAGGAAGTGGAGCGCGGTCTAGATCAAGTCCCGCCCCGGTGTTCTTCCTATGCTCTGACGACATGACGGAACTCAGCATCGGCGAGGTGGCCGAACGCACCGGGCTCAGCGTGCACGCCCTGCGCTTCTACGAGCGCGAGGGGCTGCTGGTCGGCCCGGTGCGGCGCACGGCGGGCGGGCGGCGGCGGTACGCCGTGCTGGACGTGCGGTGGCTGGAGATCTGCGTCAGGCTCCGCGAGTCCGGCATGCCGCTCGCCGACCTGCGCCGCTTCGCCGAACTGGTCCGGCAGGGCCCGGGCAACGAGGCCGAACGGCTGCGGCTGCTCGACGCCCACCGGCAACGGGTCGACGAGCGGATCCGGGGGCTGGAGGAGTGCCGCTCGCTGATCGCCTGGAAGACCGCCGTCTACGCCGACCACCTGGAGCGCGGCGAGGCCGCCGGGCTCTGGGACCCGACGGCGGAGAACCGGTCGGCCCGGGCCTGATCCGCCCGGCACCACGGCCGGCGCTACCATCGGCCCGGCTCATGGGGTCCTCGGGTGCCCGGGGCGGGCCACTCGAACAGGGGGATCCAGGAATGGCGTCCGACGCGGCCGACACCACCGACGCCGCAAACACAGCCGACATCGCCGACATCGCCGACATCGCCGGAACGACCGACGGCGACGCGACGACCGGCACCGCCGACGGCACCGGCACCGGCGCCCGGAAGCGCGGCGGCCGACCGGGCCTCCGGACGGCGGCCGCGGCGGCCCTGGCCGTCGCCCTCCTGGGCGGCCTGTGGGGGCTGGGGTTCCTCCACCTCCCGAAGCCGGGGCACGAGCCGGGCGGCCCCGGAAAGCCGGCCGAGTGCGCCGCGCCCCGCCCCACCGACAAGCCGGGCTACCCGGCGCTCTGCGCGGCGCTCAACCGCCCCGACCTCCCGGCCCTGCTGGGCACGCCCGAGGACCGCGTCACCGTCGCGCAACCGGCGCCGATCACCTTCGGCACGGACGTCATGGCGGAGGTGCGGCTCACCCACACCGTCGTGAGCCTGCTGGACAGCAGCACCTCGCTCGAGGACACGCGCGACATGCGGCGGGTCTACACCTGGCCGGCCACCGTCCTCGGCCACCCCGCCGCGACCTACTGGTCCAACGCGACATCGGTCATCCCCGGCGGGAAGCTCGGCCCCGCCACGCGGAACATCGTCGTCGCCCAGGACCCGGCGGCGCCCGGCGGACGGGCCTTCGAGGTCGTCGTCTTCCGCGACGACGGCCTGACGCCCGACGAGGCGACCCTGACCCGGCTCGCCGAGACGGTGCTGCCCACCGTCCCGGGCTGGGTCCCGGCCCCGTAGCCGGACACAGCGGGCCTCCCCCCTCAGGCGTCTCCCTCGTCCTCGTCCTCGTCCTCGTCCTCGCCGTAGGGCGGGATGGTCCAGCGCAGGACCGTCCCGCCCGCCCCGTCGGCTTCGAGGGTGACCGGGAAGGCCTGGCCCCAGTCCCGCCCGCCGTGGTGCCGGACCGCGTGGTCGCCCTGGCACCAGTCGATCCCGAGCACCTGGCAGCCGCCGACCTCGATCGCGCCCACGTGCAGCGGGTGGTGCAGGCCGGCCCGCCGGAAGGTGAAGTAGTCGACGTGCTTCTCCACCGAGGTGGCCACTCCCCTGCCGGGCAGGCCGCCCCGCCAGGTGCTGATCTCGGCCTCCAGCGCGACCGCCTCCGCCACCGGGAGGTCGAGCCACCCGTACGGCCCCCCGTCGCCGTAGAGCGCGGGCATCCGTTCGCCGCCGAACCGCGCATGGGCATCGGCCTCGTACCGGCCCCAGTAGGAGAGGTCGGCGAGCCCGTCGGCCGGTTCGTCGTCCAGGCTCGTCCACGCGTCCAGCCCGACGGCGTCGCCGACCACCATGCCGCTCCGGTCGACCGGCAGGTCCCCGAGCAGCACCGGGCCCTCCGCACCCTCCGGCCAGGGCAGGCCGAGGGCGATCTCCAGCGTCGCGATCGTCGGCTCCTCGTCGAAGGCCGAGGGCTCGGTGGTGGCCCGCACCGCCAGCGGCCGGTCGGCGGCGGCCGGGACGGCGACCGCCTCGCACTCCTCGTCCCGCAGGTGACCGCCTCCCGTCTTCGCCGCCGCCGCGACCCGCACCGGCAACGGATCCCCCAGCTCCCGCCAGTAGTCGATCCAGGTGGCCATGCCGAGCACCACCACCCCGGAGGGCGCGGTGACGAATCCCAGGTCAACGAAGGTTTCGGGCATCCGTCGATTATCTCCGGGCAGGACGTCGCCCCGTCGCCTAGCCTGGCCCGGTGAATCTTGACGATCTCGCGTGGCAGCGGCAGTTCGACGGCGGGATAGAGCCCGCCATGGCGGAATACCTGGCCCGACAGGGGCAGTTGGAGCTGCTGATCGAGACCGCACGGGACCGCGGTGAGTGGTTCTGCGCCGAGGTGGCGGTCGGTGAGCTGTGCGAGGCGGGGGAGTTCGAACGGGCCCTGACGGTCCTGGAGCCGTTCGTCGCGGTCGGCTGGCCGTTCGCCGTACGGGAGTCCGCCACGATCCTGGTCCGGCAGGGCCGGATCGAGGAGGGGCTGGCGCTGGTGCGTCCGGACGCGGCCGGCCTGGAGTCGGCGTTCGACTGCCGCTGGTTCGCCGGGGCGCTGGTGGAGGCCGGGCGGGTGGACGAGGCCATCGAGGTACTCGCGCCCCACCTCGGGGAGCCCTGGATCCTGGAGTCCCTGGTCGATCTGACCAGGGGGGAGAACCGTGACGCCCGCGTCCTGGAGCTGCTCGCCCCGTGCGCCGAACGGACCCTGGGCGGCGCGGCGGACTGCCGGTGCTCCGCGGCCGGGGGTCGGCGCGAGTGCCGGCACCAGCCGTCGGAGGTGCTGGTGAAGTACAGCCGGGTCCTGGAGCGCATGGGCCGGGCGGACGAGGCGATCCGGCGGCTGGGCCCGGTCCTGCCCGCCGTCCCGGGTATCGCCTGGCGGTACGCGGAACTCCTCGCCGACCAGGGCCGGTTCGAGCAGCTGCGCGAGCTGGCCACCGGCGAGCACGCGGGGCTCGCCCTGAACCAGTACGCGAAGGCGCTGGAGGAGCAGGGCGAGCTCCGGGAGGCCGAAGCCGTCCTGCACGAGGCCCTGGCAACAGACGCCGAGTACACTCGCCGACGCCTCATGGCCTTCCTGGCCCGCCAGGGGCGCCTCGACGAGGTCGTCGACGTCGGACGGCCCACGTACGAGGACGCCGAAGGGAGCCTCCTCCACAAGGCGATCGACCTGCTGATCAGGGCGGGCAGCCCGGAGCGGGCGCTGGAGCTCGTGGACGGCCTCGGCGCCGCGTACGTCGAGGCGCATGCCGACGTCCTGGGCTACACCCGGCTGCGCCTGCTCGCGAAGGCCGGGCGCTACGCCGAGGGCATCGCGGAGGCGCGGGCCCTGAGCGAGCGGGAGCCCGGCCAGTGGGACACCACGCTGGCCTGGCTGCTGGATCTGGACGGCCGGCCGGACGAGGCCCTCGACCTGCTCCGGTCGTCCACCGAGCGCGAGGCCCACCGGGCGATCGCCCAGATCCTGACCAGGCACGGCCACTACGCCGAGGCCGTCGCCGTCATCCCCACGGTGTCCGCCCAGCGCGAGGCCTGGGGCCGGGACTGAGACAGGAGGCCGCCGACCGGCCGGCCCGAATAGTTCAGTGAGAGAAATATTCAGGTGGACGGAGGCGTTCCGGCAGGAGCAGGCGCGGGAGGTCCGCGCGAGGCTGGAAGGAGTGCGGCGCCGTGCGCGTGGAGATCTGGACCGACATCAACTGCCCCTGGTGCTACATCGGCAAGGCCCGGTTCGAGCAGGCACTGGCGGCGTTCCCGCACCGCGAGGAGGTGGAGGTCGTCCACCGCTCCTTCGAGCTGGACCCGCGGGCGCCGCACGAGGCCCGTCCGGTCGTGCCGCTGCTCGCCGCCAAGTACGGGATGAGCCTGGAGCAGGCCGAGGCGGCGGAGGCCCGGATCGCCGAGAACGCGCACGCCGAGGGCCTGCCGTACCTGCGCGAGGGGCGCGACGCGGCGAACTCCTTCGACATGCACCGGCTGCTGCACTTCGCCGAGGAGCACGGCCGGCAGGGGCAGCTGCTGGACGCGCTGTACCGGGCGAACTTCGCCGAGGAGCGGTCGGCCTTCGAGGAGGGCCGGCTGGTCGAGCTGGCGGTCGAGGCCGGGCTGGACGGCGAGGCGGCCGCGGCCGTCCTGGCCGACCCGGAGGCCTACGCGGAGGCGGTGCGCGAGGACGAGACCACGGCGAGCGCCATGGGTGCGACGGGCGTGCCGTTCTTCGTCCTGGACCGGCGCCTCGGCGTCTCGGGCGCCCAGCCCGCGGAAACGTTCACCCGTGCACTGGAGCAGGCCTGGGAGAGCCGGGTCGCCCTGCCGCTGACCCCGCTCGCGCCCAAGGAGTGAGGCGGGGCGGAGCAGGAAGTCGGCCGGGCCGACTTCCTGCTCACCCGGCTTGCCAGCGGTGGGCGTAGACGATGTGCAGGCTCGCCGGAACGCCCTTGGCCGCCCGCCCGGAGCCCCAGCCCTCGTGGTCGAGCTCGATGCAGTAGTGCTCGTCGGGCCGCCACCCGAAGCGCCACCCGGGCGCCTCGCGGGTGAACTCGTGGAGCTGGGAGCCCGACCAGCGGAAGGCCGTGGGACTGCCGGTGACCACCAGCGTGTGGGCGGCCCCGGAGAAGCGGAGCCGGTCCCGCCAGCCGGCGAAGCGGTGGCGTTCGTAGTCGATCTCCTCGTCGGACGGGAAGTCCGTCACCGGCAGGTCGACGGTGTGCGGCGTCCCGGCGCCGAGCCGCGCCCGGACCTCCTTCCAGCGCGACGCGGGGAAGCCCAGGCTGTGGTGGACCAGCAGGAGATCCAGCCGGTCCTCGGACGGGACGTGACCCAGCCCGGCCGGACCGGTGTTGGCCCGCAGCGGCAGGTGCACCAGGGAGCGCCGGGAGCGGGCCGCCAGGGCCCAGGCGGTGGCCAGGTCCTCGGCGCCCTGCCGGTCGAGGTGCAGGTGCATGTACGTGCTGCTCGGGCCGGCGTGGAGGAAGGCCCCGGTGGGCGGCCGGGCCGGGGTGACCACCCGGTACTCGTCCCGGCCGAGCCGCACCCGGTGGATCCTCGTTCGCAGTCTCACCGGGTCTTCGTACCGGAGACCGGCCCGGGCTGTCCCGCGGTTTTCCTCCGGCCGGGGCCCCGCGGCGCTGCTCCGCCACGAGCCAGGCACCCCGGGGTGTCCTTGCGGGATCCGGCTCCCTGCCCGGCCGGAGCCGCCCCGCGCGACAGTTCCGAAACATTCAACCCCCGTGTGTAAAAAGACCATTGAGGCCACCTCGTCGCCTGGCACACACTGTGCACCGACGCCCTTCCGGGGGCGGGGTCATGACACACCAGGGGGTAGGGGCATGATCGACAAGGACACCGTCCTCAACCACCGGTACCGGCTGCTGGAGCAGCTCGGCCGCGGCGGGATGGGGACGGTCTGGCGCGCCCGGGACGCCGTCACGGAACAGGACATCGCCGTCAAGGTGCTCAACCCGGGCCTGCTGGAGGATCCGACCGCCACCGAGCGTTTCCGCCGGGAGGCGAAGGCCGTCACCGGAATCGGCCACCCGGGCGTCGTGGGCGTCCACGACTACGGGGAGAGCGGTGCGGAGGGCACCGACAGTACGGACGGCACCGACGGCCCGAAGGGCGCCGGCACCGGCCCGCGCTACGCCTACATCGTGATGGACCTGGTCGAGGGCCGGCCGCTCAGCGCGGTGCAGAAGGACGAAGGGCCGATGCCGCCCGAGCGGGCCCTGGCCATGGTGGCCACCGCACTGGACGCCCTCCAGGCCGTCCACCAGTCCGCCATCGTCCACCGCGACGTCAAACCGTCCAACCTGCTGGTGCGCGAGGACGGCGCCGTGCTCGTCGCCGACTTCGGCCTCGCCCTGGCGATCGCCGACTCCAAACTCACCACGTCGAACGGATTCATCGGCACCGCCTCCTACGCCTCCCCCGAACAGGTCGACCCTTCTCCCGACAACCCCGTCACACCCGCCGCCGACCTCTACTCGATGGGGGTCGTCTGTTACGAACTGCTGGTCGGGAAGCTGCCGTTCGAGGGCGGCCGCGCCATGCAGGTCGCGTACAAGCACGTCAACGAGCCGGCGCCGGAGCTGCCGGACACCTTCCCGCCGGCCGTCCGGGCGCTGGTCGCCAAGGCGCTGTCCAAGGCGCCGGAGGACCGGTACGAGAGCGCCGCCGAGATGGCGGCAGCGGCACGAGCGGCGGTCGGACTGCCGGCCGGGGACGCCGCACAGCGGCCGGTCAGGCTGTGGAAGAGCGCCCCGAGGACGGGCGGTGCGGGCCCCGCTCCGCGGAACGAGCCGGTCCCCACGGCCGAACTGGTCGTGAAGGTGTCCCCGGTCGTCCAGGCGGACCCTCAGCAGACGGCCGAGCAGAGCCGCCGCTCGCGGCGGCGCCGCCTGCTGGTGCCGGTGATCATCCCGGTCGTCGTCTCGTTGGGCACGGCGGGCGCCCTGCTGGTCGACCGCAACCCGTTCAGCGCCGACGCCGCGCCCGGAAGCCGGTCGACCACCGCCGTGACCGCCCCGCCGCCCGGGGGCACCGGTGTCCCGGACACCGCTGCCCCCGTCGAGACCCCGGCCGCCACCCCGGCGGGCGACCAGCCGCCGGGGACCACCCCCGACCAGCAGACGCCGCAGCAGCAACGGCCCGTGCCGCCGGCCTCCTCCGGCGGCAACGCGGGCAACGGCGGCAACGGCGGAGGCGCGAACAACGGAGGCGCCAACAGCGGCGGCACGACCGCCGGACAGACCGGGGGCACCCAGCCCCGCCAGTCAGCGACCAACAACCCCGCCCCGCAGCCCCCAGCGCCCAACCCCGCCACCCAGCCTCCGGCACAGACCTCCCCCGGCGGGACCACCGCACCCCCCGGCGGCGGCAGCACCCCGCCGCCGGAGTCCCCGGCCCGCCCGGCGGAGTGCGGCGGAACCAACTGGACGCGCATCATCGGCGTCCAGTCCGGCCTGCCGATCGGGCTGGCCAACGACAACCTGAACGCGAGCAACCCGGTCGTCCTGGGCGGCGCCACGCAGTACGGCTGGGTCGTCAGCTACGACAACTGGAACGAGTACCACGCCTGCAACTCCGCAGGCTACCGCCTGATCAGGGGCGCCCCCTTCAACAACGCGGTGACCCTCGGCAACGGCCTCGACTTCGCGTACCGGTGGACCGTACAGCCCGCCGCCTCGGGCGGGTACACCATGCGTGACGGCACCAACTGCATGACCGCCGGCGCGCGGGGCAAGCCCATCACCATGACCACCTGCACCGACGACCTCGCGAGCCAGCTGTGGAAGTTCCAATGACCACAGGGGTGTCCACGCGCCCGCACGGCCTCGCAGTCAGCGGACCGGAAGGCCTCGCGAACGGGCGGCGAGCCAGGCGGCGGCACGCTCTCGTTCCTCGCGGTTGGAGGAGCGACCGTCGTGACCCGCGATCCACTCCAGGTGTCGCAGGACGTTCTCCGAGCGGTCCGGGTCGCGCACCGCGAGCACGTCGATGCCGGTCTCGCCCGTCGAGGCGCCGACGTACACGCTGCCGTCCAGGGCCATCATGCCGAAGCCCGGGTGGCCCGAGTGCACGCCGAGGAACGCCGATGCCGCGGCTCGGCCCATGATGTCCCAGCGGTCCAGGAGCCGGACCCGGGTCCACTGCGCCGGTGCACGGGTGCGGCCGTGCCGGGTGGCTCCGGGGTGCTCCGGGCGCTCAGTCGTAGAAGAACTGGCGGAGGTCCTCCGCCGAGCCCGGGCCGAACAGGAAGGTCTCGCACCCGGCGAGCGCCCGGGGCGGTGGCGGCCCGTCGGCGGGGAGCCGCCGCAGCCAGGCCGCGCCCTGCTCCCCCACCGCGTGGACGGCGGAGAGCAGTTCGGCCATCCCCGCCGGGCGGGGCGGGGCCGCTCCGGTGACGGGGGCGAGCTCCCACCCACCGGCCCGGGCGGCGAGCCGCACCGCGCCCGCCCAGGTGGCGATGTGGCAGAGGCGGTTGCGCAGGGGGAGTTCGACGGACGGGTCCAGGTACCCGAGTCCGACGGTCGCGGCGGCGAGGTCGTCCATCACCCGGCGCTCGACGGGGGTACGGATCCAGTGGCCCTCCTGGGCGTCCTCGATGGCGGCGCTCCACCACTCCCAGGCGCTGTCGAGGCGGGCCGCCGCCTCGGACTCGGCCTCGGCCGCTGTCCGCGAGGGAGGACCCGGCCGGGACGCCTGCGGCCGGTACAGGTGGAACAGTTCCGGATCACCCTCGTCGAGGCCCTGGACGAGGCCGACCGGCTGCCACCCGGCCCGGTGCAGGAGCCGTCGCATCGGCTGGTTGGAGACGTTGGTCGAGGTGAACAGCTTCGGGGTCTCGCAGGAGGCCGCCGCGGCGTCCAGCAGCCGGCGGCCGACGCCCCTGCCGCGCGCGGCGGGCGAGACCATCAGCATCGTGACGAAGCCCTGCTCGAAGAACGTGTACTCGGTGACGCAGTAGCCGAGGAGCCCGGACGCGTCTTCGGCCACGAGCACCGGGCCCGGGGCCTGCCGGCACCACCGCCGGATGCCCGCCGCCCGCTCCTCGTCGCCTTCGAGGGCGACCGAGTCGATACCGGTCAGCCCATCCGCGTCCGCGTCGGTGCCGCGCCGAACGACGAAGTCGCCGAAGTCGCCGAAGTCGCCGAAGTCGCCGAAGTCCACTGTGTCCATGGGGACATGCTGCCAGGTGGCTCCGGTACGAACCTCTACTGCGGCCCCGCTCCTCCGTAAACGACCCGGGGGTGCAACCGGGTCGCCTGCCAGGGCGATTTACGGCCGGCGGCCTCGCGGTAGGCGACGCGCTGGACGGCGAAGAGCAGCCGGTAGAGGTTGAGGGCGGTGTCGGAGTCGTCGGCGGCGAAGCCGAGGTCGTGGACGAAGTTCTCGAGCTTGGGCCAGTCGAAGTCGTCGGGGACGGGCGGGGCGACGGCGACGCCGAAGAGCGCGTTGAAGGCCGCGGCCACGGCGTAGTGGGTGGCGGCGAGGGCGTTGAGGACGTCGGGGTCGGCGGCCGGGTCGAGGACGGGGTCGGGCACGTCAGGTCTCCTCTTGGTCGGGCCTTGCAAGCTTGAGCGTGGTGACGACGCCCAGGGCGACGGTGGCGAACGCCAGGGCGAGGAAGGAGAGGAAGGCGGCGGCGATCAGGAACCGCACGAGCGCTCGCGGTCGGCGTCGAAGAGGAGGGTGAGGAGGTTCATCAGCGTCGAGGCCGGCGCCGTGTTGAAGGCGACCAGGACGCGGCCGTCCATGGTCGTGTCCGTGGTGGCGGAGGGGAAGATCAGGCCGAACGCGCGGCCGCGCTCCTGGAGTTCGGCGAGGAGGATGCGGACCTGGTCCTCGGTGTAGCCCCGGATGCGGGGGTCGGTGGGCTGCATGGGGAAGCGGCGACGGTTCACGCGGAGGCCTCCAGTGTGAGGTGGACCGCCGGGCGAGGTGCCAGCCTGTGGGCTGGTCCTTTTCCCAGCGGCCTCCTCCCGAACCCGTCGTGCGACGTTAACCGCAA